>JBJEKE010000113.1:0-4103 GCA_051878475.1 Muribaculaceae bacterium
TACGACAAAGCCATAACATTTGAGTTCTCACATTTCATGAGCCCACAATCAGCTTATGTCCAGGCACATCACCTATACAACAGATATCGGGAATACTTCGATTTATAGAATCAGAATTTAAATGCGCCGGAAGTATTTATGTCGAAATACGGCATACGGATGGCTTTAATCTGCGATAACAATTGTTCTCTTCGGTCGGGGAGAATATTCCCAGAAAGGATTACCGACCGGGGAGAATAATAATCGAGCACGCGCTTTATCGAACCATGAAAATTCTTGGTTATAACAAGAGCATCGCATTTGGTTAATGGGACCGACGCAGAAGGTTTGGGCAAATACCTGTCGAGCACAATCACCGTCGAGCCATTTGCAATGAAAGCAGTAGGCTCTACACAGTATTTACATATCAATCTATCGTTGGTTTCGCTCAGCGAATCGATTGACAACTCCGCAAGCAATTTTTTGTGATAGATGCAGAATTGCATACGATAATCGGAATCAACAATTGGGAAAAGCATCGACTGACCTTTATCATATAGCAATATCGGTGTCTCATTGAAGTCGTTGAGTATCATTGCCCCTGAATATTCCGGTTTGACAGAACCTTCAAAGGTAAAATATAAAATAATTCCCCCCACAAAAACTGCGGACAACGCTTTCCTCGACTTATATAAGGCCACTAATGCAGCAGCAATAAATATGTAGTATATAGCGACATCGATTATAGATACATACACATTTGCTGAATATGAGTATGGCAATGTTTCGACAAACCGGACAAAATACAAAGCCCAGTCGTAAACAGTGCTGAATGCAGCGCACAATCCATCGGAGCCAACCAATATCGATACCACACCAACCGGAACCACAATAGGCATCAACGGAACAAACACAGCATTCGACAACAAAAAGACCATAGGTATGACATTGAAATAATATGCCGACAATATTCCGGTGCCAATCATCGATGCCACCGACATCAACACAAGGTTGGTGAGCCAATATGCAATATTTCGCTAAGCAAAGTAATATTGCATATTGGCTCATCAACACAAGGTTGGTGAGCCAATATGCAATATTACTTTGCTTAGCGAAATATTTACGCGCCAATTCATTTGCTATCAATATGAACAGAACAGCCATAAAACTCAACTGAAACCCGACATCGAATAAATCGAACGGACTGATTGACAAAACCAAAACTGCAGCCAAGAAGAGAGTGTTAACCGGAGTGTTTCGCCTGTATACCAGAAATGCTATGAAGGTAACTGTCGACATAATTACAGCACGTGACACCGATGCCGACATTCCGGTAAGAGCTGCATAAAACAATAAAACAATAATGGTAAGGCACAACCTCAGTTTTCGCAACCTGAAATAATCGAGCGGAGCAAGCAACAACGACAATATCAAGGTGATTATTCCAATATGCAAACCGCTAAGTGCCAATATATGTGCAAGTCCAACATTAGCAAATGATTGTCGGATGTCGTCGTCAACTCCGTTTCCCTGTCCTAAAATAATCTGATTAAGGAAGTCTTTCGATTCCGGTGAAAATGGCAAAGAATAAATACGGCGTGTGATGGCTCGCCGCATTTGGGCAAGAGAAGACGATACCGAGAAGTTATATTGGACAATCTTATACTGATCTCTCTTAAGGAATTGCTGCCGAAACACCTTTCGGCATCTCAGATATCTGCAATAATCGAATTCGGCGGGATTACCCATGTTACGAACGGGTTTAAGCGACGGTGCAAAAGAGACAACCTTTCCCTCATAAATTGAATAATCATTGCCCTGGATATAAAGCACCACATTTTGACGATCGATACCAACAGCTTTGCCAGCCGAATCGGTTGCACTATACAAATATGCGATAATTGACATAGATGACTCATTGTCGGAAACCGACTTAACCTCGGCATACGCAATGGCTGCATCATCACTTAAATTATCAGGCAACTTATATTGATACAGGGCATTACCCAACGAGAAAGTCAACATAACAGAGAATATCGAAGCAAAGAAGAGCCAATTCGATTGAGGACGGCGCACTGTCATCACCGCATAAACAGCTACGATAGCCAATGTAATGCCTATACACACATAAAACAATACAACCGACTGAAATACCCATGCCAGTGATATCCCAACCACCATTGGCAACAGTATTCTGACAAGAGGAGTCCTGGCAGTTATTTCTCCAATATCCATTATGTAGCTATTATCTACTCATTCCATATTTCCCACGATTTCAATGCCTGGATTATCAGCATCTCATGTCCGTTCTTAATTTTTGCGCCATTTTCGGCACTAAGGCGCAGAAAAGCTGTGACTTCTGGATTATATGTCAAATCGTAGCATATATGGCTTGAGGTAATTAAGCCATAGGGAATATCGGGATATTCATCTACCTTTGGATACATTCCCAATGGTGTGGTGTTGACTATTATTTGATTGTCAGCTATAACCTTGTCATCGATATCGGAATATGAAATTGTATCGTCACTCTTGCGGCGCGATACTATCACTACATCGATTCCAAGTTTATTCAATGCATATGCCACGGCTTTCGAAGCACCTCCCGAGCCCAACACAAGCGCCGACTTTTCATTACCCACAAGTAAAGGTTTTAACGATTCAGTAAAACCTATATAATCAGAATTATAACCCTTAAGCCTCAAATCGCCACTATCTCTTATGAATTTAACCACATTCACTGCACCAATAGCTTTTGCATCGTCGGAAATTTCATCGAGATAGGGGATAACCTGCTGTTTGTACGGAATGGTAACATTCAAACCACTCAGGTTATCATATTCAGCAACAAGTTCCATCAATTCGCCGATATCCTCAAGTTGGAAATTACGATACTCGCCTGGAAAGGACTCCCGTTTAAACTTGTCATTGAAAAATTGGCTCGAAAACGAATGCCCCAAAGGCATACCTATCAAACCATACAATTTATTAACTTGATTTGCCATTATATCCTGATTTAATTAAAACGTCTTCGGAATTAGAACAAATAATTTGTCGAAATATATTTAAGCATCGCTCTAAGTTTAATACATTAATATATTTTTCTACAATATAATAACCAATATATCTACCCAGCCCACCTGGCGATGATTGTGATACCAATGAGGTAAACGGAGCCGGCAAAATGAAGTCGGAAATTACATATTGCGATGATGAATACAGATAATCGTTAGCAATGACCGACCGCCAAGCATCAACCGCATTTTCGTCGCACCATTGGCGTTCTTCTGCATCATAGCCCAAAATGTCGAACACATCAGAACCATTGATAAACATAGTTTCAAGATGAGCTACACACCCCTCATACACCATAGCATCGAGCAATGTTGGATTAGAACGAAGGGCTCCAAGCCAATCGCGAGCCACCACCTCCGACAAATCCGGCACTATCCGAGAAGGTTCCTTACGTCTACGCTTATACTCATCAAAAACTTTGTAAAGCGCGTTATCTTTCCCAAGATAATGGTTTACACCTATTATAATATTAGTTCCATCGAACATTACTGACTGATAATACGGTGTGATAGTAGTGAAAAACTTGAAATCCGCATTAGGGTGAACCGACTTAAAGCCTGCCGACAATTCAGACAGTTCAGCCGACAATGACGCATAATCGCCAAACCTGCGCTGTACATCAGGCGCCGACATTCTAAAAATTGGATTCCTTGGTATTTTCATAATAGCATCATCGCTACGCACTGAATCGAAAACGACGTCGAGAACCACTGCAAAACGGTCCTTAAAAACTTTGCGTTCAGACTCCGTCATAGAAGCATATCCAACCACATCGCGGTCGAAACTAAGAATATCCACGCTGGATTTTTCAATACAGCCACCGCATGACTGCAAAGCAATGAAAACAAACGATAATATGATTATATGTAATATCACCCCTCTGTACATAACGCAAATTTACAAATTAGCCACCGATAATAGTATCAAATTTCGCAATAATTAATTAGTAACGAACCTAAAACTGATAAATTGGTCAAATCGGTGGCACATATTATTTAAATTGACTATTTTTGTTGAAAAATAATCGGAATGAATTACTTTCGGCTTAT
>JBJEKE010000114.1:0-4087 GCA_051878475.1 Muribaculaceae bacterium
GTTAGGAGCAACTCATAAACCTATTAAAAAAGGATGCTGCCTCATCGGCAACATCCTCGTCTTCAAAACTCTACAATTACTTGTCAATAGATAAAAATCCTAAATGCTATCGGAGGGCGCTGCATCGCGCAGAACCGGCCGACTTTATCTTAATACTCATGTAAAACTATTTCTTGGCAAGATATTTCTCTTCGCGATAAGTCATGCCTATAAACACCACTGCAAGGGCACAAGCGGCAAGCAGCATCAAAAAGGTAGCGTCCATGCTTATCTCCGATACGTATCCCAAAAGCGAATTGGCAAGGATGGCTGTACCGAAAAAGTAACCGAAAAAGCCTGTAAGGCCGGCTGCTGTCCCCGCGGCGTTCTTCGGGGCAAGGTCCAGGGCTTGAACACCTATGAGCATCACCGGGCCGTAGATGAAGAAGCCTATACCTACAAGACTCACGAGGTTAAGGATGATGTTGTCGCCCGACTTCCAGTAGATTACGATGAACAAAGCCACAAGGGCCATGAAGATGATGGTGGGCAGCGCACGCATGCCCTTGAACACCTTGTCGCTTATCCATCCGCAGATAATGGTGCCGGGAATGGCGGCGTATTCAAAGGCAAAATATGCCCAACCGGCCGATTTCAGGTCGATGCCTTTGTCGGTGAGGATGGTAGGGGCCCAGTCGAGCACCCCATAGCGCACCATATATACAAATGCGTTGGCTATTGCCACAAACCATAACATCTTGTTGCTGAACACATACCGGAAGAGTATTTCGCGGGTGGAGAGCACCGTCTCGCTCTTCTCGCTGTAGTTCTTCGGATAATCATTGCGCCACTTCTCTATGGATGGGAGGCCGCAGCTCTGTGGATTGTCTCGCAACAGGCAATATGCCACAAGCGCAAGAAGCATTGCCACTGCTGCCGGGAAAATGAATGTTCCGGCAAGGAAATAGAGTTCGATGTGAGTGCCATAAAACCAGTTGCCGAACCACATGGCTCCGTAGGTGGCCATTGGGCCAACGAGACCACCACCTACATTGTGGGCGCAATTCCAGAAACTCATCCATGTGCCGCGCTCGCCTTGCGAGAACCAATGGGTCATGATTCGGCCACATGGAGGCCATCCCATACCGTTAAACCATCCCACAAGGAAGTTGAGCACTCCCATCAGCACGATGGCAAGGGTCTTGTTGTCGGGACAATGGGCAATGTCGAGTGCTGAGATGGGCACTATCATGAACAGCATCGACAGTGCCGACAGCAAAAGGCCCAAAGGCAAGAAGCGACGGGCATTGCTACGGTCGGACACGGTGGCCATGAAGAACTTGGCAAAGGCATATGCCACTGCGTTCATGGCCAGAACTGTGCCAAGGTCGCCCTTGGTGATGGCGCCACCGGTGAGCTCGGTTATCGACGGAATGGCCATCGACAGGTTCTTGCGCACTATATAGAAGGCTGCATAGCCTATGAAAGCTCCGAAAAACACTTGCCAACGCAACAGACGATAACGGCGGTCGGCTTCAGGACCAGTAATCTCGGGCTTGGCTGCCGGCGGTGCAAGAAACGATTTCATATCTTCACATGGTTAAGTTTCCGCGTTGCCTCAACATCGAGCGCCTCAGCGATGACGGAAATGGGATTAAACACTTTCTTTGATGTCGACATCTCAATCTGCCATTTGCAGGTCTCGCAATCGGTGGCCACAAAGTCGGCGCCGGAAGCCTCAATGGCGGCAAACAGATCGTGACCGATAGTTTGCGACACCTGATAGTTCTCGCGCTTGAAGCCGTATGTGCCGGCAATGCCACAGCAGTTCGACGGGAGTATCTGCAACTCCACACCGGGTATCATCTGCATCAATGAAGTAGAATACACACTCCAGCCAAGTTTCTCCATATGACACGGAGTGTGATAGGCTATGCGACGGGTGTAGTCGTCGCGGAAGGCAAGACAGACCTCACCGTTGTCGATCAGACGGTAAATAAAACGAGTTGCTGTCTCGATGTTCTGGCGCACATCGCTGTTGTCGATGCCAAGAAGATGCGGATACTCGTCGCGCATGGTGAGCGTACAGGTCGACGAGGTGGTAATCACCTTGTATTGCTTGAGCGAGGCAGTGGCACGGCGCATGGCATCAAGGTTCTTGCGGGCATGGCGGCGGGCCTGGTCGTAAAGTCCATTGGCAATCAGCGCTACACCACAGCACTTCTCGTCGTCGAGCAACTCAACACCGTAGCCTACGGCATTAAGAATCTTCACAAGGTCCTTTCCCAGCTGAGGAAAGTTATAGTTTACATAACAGCCATGGAAATAGGCCACACGCTTTGCATATTTAAGTTGGCTCTCGGCTGTTAGTTCCTTGCGATACCACTTCTCGAATGTGGTCGACGAATATTTTGGAAACGCACGGCGATGGTCGATGGCCAAGGCGCCGTCGAGCAGCAACTTCACCGGCTTCAGCCGCAGAGTTGCATTCACCAGCGGAGCCATCTTGGTGGCTACCTCACCGGCAAAATCGGTGTCGGCAAGCATGCGGTCGCGCACCGACGGCTTCTCGTGGTTATACTTCAGCCGCGCCGACTGAATGATGTCGCCAATGCGAACACCCGACGGGCATGCCACCTCACACCGCTTGCAGTTGAGGCAATACTTCAGCGAGGGGTCGAAATAGTCAGCGGCCTTGAGCCTGAAACGTTCGCCATCTGGTCCGGCCTGCTTCGGACCCGGATACTTCGGGTTGGCAGGTATCACCGGACAATATACAGTGCACACCGTACACTTGATGCACTGCTCAAAGTTGTTCTCACTTATGTTGTTCTCTTGAAGATTCATCGCTTGGCTGTATTTGTCAATATTGAATTAGCTACGTGCATGGCGGTGATGATGGCCACACCACTGCCCGACCCTTCCTCGAGCGGATTGTGCCCGTCGAGTACCGAACCTATGGCATACATATTGTCGAACGGACTGCCGTCTTTCAGCACCTTGAAATCGGCATCGGTGGCAACTCCGAAATCCATGTACGGCTGACGGTTCATCACACAACGGTCGAACCATCGGTCGCGGTTTGTATCATAGTTAACATCGGCTCCGAATATCGGTTCCACTACTTCATTGCTCCGTGCCACTATGCCATTACTGAAGAAACTGCCGGTGGCCACCACATAATTGTCGGCATGGAACAAAATATCGGAATGATTCACAGTGGCTATACCGGTAACCCGGTTACCACTCAGAGTGGCGCCGTTTACTGTGTCGCCGGCATAGAATCGTCCACCCAGCTTCACAAAATGTGCCTGCAGACGTCGCTGCACTCGTATGCCCGATATCGACGGTGGAACCGGCGACACAAACATCAGGCTGTTGCGGCAATGGCTGCGCAAATACTCTATTGGCAATGCGTCGGACAATCCAAACGTGGCCGGAAGCACAACAGTCTCCCCTTCCGAAGCCTTGCTGTTGACAAGCTCTACCAGTTTGTCGAGCTGACGCTGCGACTGGAACACCTTGGCTATGTTGGCCGAACGCATCTCGGTGGGATTGATGCGAAGTTTCTCAACTGCCGACATGCTAAGCACCTCTATTCGGCACTTACAGCCTCGCTGCTCAAGACAATCGGCTATAAACTTGGGATAAAAATCGAGAAATCCGGCAAAGTTCACTATCAGATACCGGGAACCGGCCATTGCCGACTCTTCGGCAAGCGGCGCGTGCTCGTCGAGCATCATCCACGATTTACGCACAATGCCCAACGGCGTTATCCGGCTGCTATTGCGCTCGACATCGCCATTAAGGACAATGCCCATCTGCGCAAACCACTGTGGCAACGCACGTGCATATGCCTCAACGTCGGCATAGCCAACCTTGCTGTAGGGATGCTCGGCCGGAAGACTCTTCAATGCCTCAAGCGGCCGCTCCACCTCAGTGCCATCAGGCCTGGCTCCTAACAAATCGAATGCTCCCGACGAAAAATGCAACGCACTCTGCCCTGCCGAAATAATGGCACAGCTACGGCCTGCTTCTTGCAGTTTGATGCCGCACACAAGGCCCGACAGGCCTCCTCCTATAATAATGGTGTCGTATCTCATTTCTT
>JBJEKE010000115.1:0-4081 GCA_051878475.1 Muribaculaceae bacterium
TCTTGCTGTGCCATTATCAGAGCCAGCCGCGGCGATGACAGCACTCCGCTCTCGATGGCTCGCGGTACGAATACATCCTTGATGAATTCGCGGAATTGGGCGTCGACACTGTTGTGGACGTGATATGTGGTGTTGTAGATAATCATTCCGGTAGATTAGTCGTAATTCAGGCGTAAAGGTAGTGAAAAAACTGATAGGTTGTGGCATCCGGTGTGCCGAATGATATAATGGTAAGGCTTCATTGAAACGGTGAGAGATGTTAACTAATATTAATTTTGGCTATATAAAGATGCAATAATGTGTTATAAAACAGAAAAATAGGTATTGAAGCAAAAGGGTTTCTTTCCCATGAGTTCAATAAATGCGGGAACAAGTTTTTGTAGTTCGAAAAAAATGTCTACCTTTGTGCCCGGGTAAGTCCTACACGGCTAGCTCCTTGTGAATCCCCCAGGTCTTGACCGAAGCAAGGGCAACAGGTTGTAGCAGCGCGATGTAGTAAGCTTGCCCATCTGCCTCTTTAGCTCAGTTGGCCAGAGCACGTGATTTGTAATCTCGGGGTCGTTGGTTCGAATCCGACAAGAGGCTCAAAATAGTGACAATGGAATTCAGGCGTTTCAAGTAATACATTTTGAAACGCCTTTTTCGTAGCATACAACATACGGCTTATGGATTATCTGATGATTCTGGTAGGACTTCTGCTGTTGCTCTTAGGAGCCAATTATCTGGTTGAAGCCTCAGTGGCAATAGCCAAACGGCTACATATTTCCGATTTTGTGATTGGCTTGACCATTGTGGGCTTTGGTACCTCGTCGCCTGAATTGTTCGTGTCGGTGTCGTCGGCGCTTCGAGGGATGGGCGATGTGGCAATTGGAAACGTAATAGGCTCAAATATATGTAATTCGCTGCTTATCCTTGGCTCAACGGCCATTGTGTGTCCGGTGCTGGTGCGGGGACGTAGCTTGCGGGTGGATGTAACGATGGCAATAGCGCTGTCGGTGCTTGTGTGTGCCATTTGCTATTTCAATGTGGTGGTGTCGGGCGGTCCGATGCAGATTAATCGTGTTGCGGGGCTGTTGTTGCTCGCTGTCTTGGGCGTGTATCTGTATAAGTCGGTGAAGAGCGGTCGCAGTGCCGAGGATGAAGAGCCTGCGCCTGTGGGGGGATTAGCCAAGTTGCCGATAGCTGTCCTTGCACTGATGGCTGTGGCATCGCTTGCCGTGCTGCTTTATGGCGGCGATATGTTTGTCGATTCAAGCGTGTCGATAGCGCGGAAGCTGGGTATGAGCGATTTCGTGATATCAACCACCATAATAGCTGTTGGGACATCGCTCCCAGAACTTATAACATGTGTGATAGCCGCCTTTAAGAAGAACACGCAGTTGGCTTTGGGCAATGTGGTGGGCTCAAACATCTTCAACATACTCTTTATCCTCGGCGCCAGTGCCACAGTGTATCCGCTCACAGTGGTGGGTATGTGCTGGGTCGACTTTGCCGTGTTTATCGGTTCAATGTGTATGGTAGCCGTTTCGGCACGTACTTTCAAAGCACAATATGTCGACCGCAGAGAGGGCATGATAATGTTTACCCTCTATGTGGCATATGTGACATATCTGGTGATGCGCTGATTTATTTTCCGGAGAACCCGATGCCAAAGCCGCAAAGACGGTCGTAACGCTGTCCCACCGGCCGGTAGTACACCAGCGACAGATATTCGTTCACGGTCTGGTAGTGGTTGCCTTCGATTGGTCCGGTCAGGGCGGTCGTCGAGCCGTCGGGCAGCCAAAGGTATTGATAGTTGTACGACCCCATCTTCAGCATCATGCTCAGTTCATACAGTCCCGATGCCGGATTGTACCGCATTCGGTTGGCATCGGTGAATCGGTGTTGAGTGAAATCCCCGTCGAGGTAAATGCTGCCGCCATACATTTGCGGAGTCTCGAGCGCAAAATGCACAATCACATAATCGGAATTAGTATCAATGTCGGTAACGCCGCTTTGTCGCACCTTGAAGTGTCCGAACTGCGTCTGGTCGTAGATATATGGTTTGTCGGCACGAGGTTGGTCGACGAACAGGTCGACGTTGTAGAATGGGTCGTAATGGATTATGCTCTCCACGTGCATTCCGGCATAGTGCGTGGCTACACACTCGAAACGCCGGAATTCATTTCCGGCAGGGAACACCAACGCCTTGTTGTGCTCGAAGGTGGCACTTGATGTGCCGATAAGGTTAGGCTTTGTGAGTTCCACCTGATTATCGAGCCGTGAGTTTTGCGACACCACCAGCCGGATGTCGTATTGCCAGTTTCTGATATTTTGCGAATTGGAAGTGATGTCGACGGTGAGTTGCTGATGCTCGCGGTTGTAGTCGATGTCGGTGCGCGAAGTTATGTTGTTGCACACCGAGAACAGGTCCTCTGCCACGCAGAAACGCGCCTGCAGCAACACGTCCTCTTCATCGTCCTCGGGATAAACTTGCACAACGTAGTTTCCCGAAACGAGAATCGGAATATCGTCGTTAGGCAGTGCAAAGCTGTAATGTACATAGTTGGCAAATGTTCCGGCCGAGAAGCCGTAATCGTCGATTGCAGCATAATTGAAGCCATCGGTGAATTCGCTGTCGAGCAATTCCGATTGTGTCCAGTCGGCATTGCAATGGATTAGCCGATATCGCATATAGCGCATGTCGGTCGACATTTCGTCGAACGATACCACTATCATTTCGCTGCTGTTTAGCCCAATTACTGGAGGTGCAAACTCGTTGCTGCTGGTCCTCACTTGCAGAGTGCGGAAATTGGGGTTGAATATGCGGGTTTCGAAACGTGCGTCGGCAGCCAACGATGTCAGTGCTGTCAGTAGCAAGGCAATGATCGATATGGTGTGAACGCGAAACATCATAAATACCGTGGTTTATTTGTTGTTTATTTTATTGTCGAGAATGTGTATGGCGTCGGCAATGTATTCCGGGCAGGGTTTGTGGCAAATGGGATTCCCGTTTGCGTTTACCTGGGCCTTGCTGCGCAGTTCACGGCAATAGATGGCGCCGTTGAGGTTGGCAAACTGCTGTGTGAGCTGTCGCACATTGGCATATACCGCCATCTTCGACGATGGCCCGGCATAGTGCAGCATGCTATCGACTATCGCCATGCCTGATATAGCACCGCAAATCTCTCCTTGGCCGCCGAATCCTCCACCAAAGCACACCGTTGCTGCCGACAGAGCCTCGGGTGCAATGTTTATGGTGTCGTCGAAAGCGATAGCTACGCATTGGCAGCAGTTGAATCCCTGTTTGTGGAGTTCAGAAGCCATCTGAAGTCGTTCGTCGAGAGTTCTCATATGCATATATATGTTTTGATTGATTACCAGTTGATAGGTTTAATGCCGTTCGATTCAAGATAGGCATTAGCCGTTGAGAAAGGTCGGCTGCCGAAGAATCCACGATAGGCCGACAGAGGCGATGGATGCGGCGATGTGATAACCAGATGCCGTGAACGGTCGATGAAAGCCCCTTTTCGGATGGCATACGAGCCCCATAGGATAAACACCAGATTGTTGCGCAAGGAGGCCAGCCGGTTAATCACCGCATCGGTGAATGTTTCCCATCCGTGCCCTTGATGAGAGCCGGCACAGTGGGCTTTCACAGTGAGGGTGCTGTTGAGAAGCAGTACGCCCTGTCGTGCCCAGTCGCTGAGATCGCCCGAAGTGCGCATTGCCACACCCAGGTCGTCGCGAAGTTCCTTGAATATGTTGATCAGCGACGGAGGACATTCAATACCCTCATTAACCGAGAAACAAAGTCCGTTGGCTTGCCGGTCGCCATGGTATGGGTCTTGGCCGATAATCACCACTTTCACATCGTTGAATGGTGTGGCGTCGAAAGCAGCAAAAATCTGCTTGCCCGGTGGAAATATCTGCGATGTGCGGTATTCGTTGCGTACAAATTGCGTGAGCTGTTCAAAGTAGGGTTTGGCAAATTCGTCGGCAAGAATGTCGCTCCAACTTTTCTCAATTTTTACTGTCATTATTCCAAAACGTTTTGAAATGCTGCAAATAATTATTACTTTTGTCTGCCCAAAGAAAATGC
>JBJEKE010000116.1:0-16999 GCA_051878475.1 Muribaculaceae bacterium
CGGTCAATTATCTTGACCGTCAGGTGCTCTCGCTAACTTGGAAAGACTTCATTGCTCCGGAATTTTTCTGGACCGATACCCTCTATGGCTACATCGGTGCCACATTCTCTATTGTGTATGCGATATCCAACCTTATTTCCGGACGATTTATCGACTGGATTGGCACGCGTAAGGGCTATCTGTGGGCCATTGGAATTTGGTCGACCGGCGCTTGCCTGCATGCCTTCTGCGGCATTGCCACTCAATATGCCCTCGACCTTCATGGCACCGAGGAGCTGCTCCATGCCACCGGTGCTACGGCCAGCGCCATTGCAATGGTGAGTGTGTACTTCTTTATGGCGGCACGGGTGGTGCTCGGCCTTGGCGAGGGTGGCAATTTCCCGTCGGCTATCAAGGTTACCGCTGAGTATTTCCCGCGCAAGGACCGCGCTTTTGCCACTTCTATTTTCAATGCCGGCTCCACAGTTGGAGCTCTTGTGGCTCCGGTGAGCATACCTGCTATTGCCCAATATTTCAAGAACATTGGTTGGGGCAACGGTTGGGAAATGGCGTTTATAATCATCGGTGCGCTCGGTTTCTTGTGGATGGGCCTTTGGTTTATGCTTTATCAGCATCCCGAGCAGTGCCGTCGCGTTAATCGTGCCGAGCTCGATTATATCACTCAGGACCGTAACACCGAAAAAGCACCTGTTGCCGATAACGGCCCGAAAATCAAGTTCTCGCGTGTGCTTCGTTTGCCACAGACGTGGGCCATTTTCCTGGCCAAGTTTGTTACCGATGGTGTGTGGTGGTTCTTCTTGTTCTGGACCCCGGCCTACATATCCGACGTGTTCGGACTCTCATCGAGCAATCCAAAAGCTATGTTGCTGATTTTCACTCTCTATGCCATAACAATGCTTTCGATTTTCGGTGGTAAGCTCCCAACCATAATCATCAATCGCACCGGGCAGAATTCTTACGATGCGCGCCTTAAAGCCATGCTGGTGTTTGCTCTGTTCCCGTTGTTGGCGCTGGCAGCCCAACCGCTTGGCGAAGTGTCGTGCTGGTGGCCAATCATCATAATCGGCCTTGCAGGTGCTGCTCACCAAAGTTGGTCGGCCAACCTGTATTCGGTTGCAAGCGACCTATTCCCCAAGAGTCTGGTGGGCACAATAACCGGCATCAACGGTATGGCCGGCGGTATCAGTGGCGCTGTCTACAATGCCGTTTCCGGTCGTATGTTCGACTATGCCGAGGCTTCTAACCTCTGCATAGCCGGTTTCGAAGGCAAGTCGGCCGGTTATTTCATCGTGTTCTGCATATGTGCAGTGGCTTATCTCACCGGCTGGACCATTCTGAAAATTCTCGTTCCGCGTTACAAACCTGTTGTAGCATAACCAAAACCCCTTACAGCCATGGCAAAGTTCATAACTCCTGATTTCCTGCTCTCGAGCACCACAGCCAAGCATCTATATCACGATATTGCAACTAAGTTGCCGATTATCGACTACCACTGCCATCTGTCGCCGAAAATGATTGCCGACGACCACCGTTTTGCATCGATCACCGAACTGTGGCTCGGTGGCGACCACTACAAATGGCGCGCAATGCGTGCCAATGGCGTCGATGAACGCTTCATCACCGGCGACGCATCAGATTTTGAGAAATTCGAGCAGTGGGCCGCCACTTTGCCATATGCGTTCCGCAATCCGCTTTACCACTGGTCGCATCTGGAACTTTCCACGGCTTTCGGTATCGATAAAGTGCTGAATCCCGATTCGGCTCGGCGGATATTCGACCAATGTAACGAAATGCTTCAGCAACCGGAATATTCGGCGCGTGGGCTCATGCGCCGCTATGGCGTCGAGGTGGTGTGCACCACCGACGACCCTGTCGACTCGCTCTGTTATCATCGCGATATTGCAGATTCCGGCTTCGAGATAAAGGTGCTGCCGGCTTGGCGTCCCGACAAGGCTATGGCTGTTGCCGATGTGGATGCTTACAATGCCTATATCAACCGCCTTGCCGAGGTGGCCGATGTTGATATCAACTCCTACGACGCTCTTCTTGAGGCTCTCAATCGTCGTCATGCCTTCTTTGCTTCGATGGGATGCAGTGTTGCCGACCATGGCGTGTCGTCGTTCCCGTTTGCCGACTGCACGGCCGACGAGGCTCGCCGCCTGTGGCTCAAGGTACGCTCCGGCAAATCTCTTAGTGCCGAAGAATCCACCAAACTCCAAACATCGTTGCTGCTCGACTTTGCCCGGATGAATGCCGGCCGCAACTGGGTGCAACAGTTCCACTTCGGTCCATTGCGCAACACCAACAGCCGCCGGTTTGCAGCCCTTGGCGCAGATACCGGATTCGATACCATCGGCGATTTCTCGTCGGCTGCGGCGCTTGCCCGATTCTTCGATGTCCTTGATGCCGACGGGTTGCTGGCAAAGACAATACTCTATAACATTAATCCCGGCGAAAACGAAATGGTGGCTGCCATGATTGCCAACTTCCAGGACGGCTCCGTGCCGGGTAAAATGCAGATGGGGTCGGCATGGTGGTTCAACGACCATCTCGATGGCATGCGCGCACAAATCGATGCCCTGTCTCGGCAGGGTCTGCTCAGCCGTTTCGTGGGTATGCTCACCGACAGCCGCTCGTTTGTGTCCTACACGCGCCACGAGTATTTCCGCCGATTGCTGTGCCAGATTCTCGGTGCCGATTTCGATGCCGGATTGATTCCCCAGAGCGAATTGCCTCGCCTCGAGCAGATGACTGCCGACATTTGCCATCACAATGCTGCACGCTACTTCGGCTTCTGAGTTGCTTTACGCCCAAAAATTGCCCCCTGCATATAATAGACAGGGCAAAACTGCGTTATTATTTATGTATTTGTACGCTGCACAAAGTGTGTCGTGGCGTTGCAACATTACTATATGAGATTACAGACGATAATAGCATCATTGGTTTTGACCCTGTCGGCATTGGTTGCCGCCACTTCGGCATTTGCGCAGAGTGGTGGCGATAAAGGCTACGAGTTTCTCAACATAACCACTTCGTCAAAAGTGTATGGTCTGGGTGGCCAGAACATTACGCTCATCGACGATGATATCAACATGATTAATCAGAACCCGGCGCTGCTGGGCAAGGAGATGCACCTGCAGTTGGGACTCAACTATATGCACTACATTGGCGGTAGCAACTTTATGGGTGCTACATTCGGCCTTAAGGCTCACGAGCGTGGTGCATTGGCTTTGGGCCTGCAATATTTCGGTTATGGCGAGATGAAGAGTGCCGAAGCCGACGGTACAATCACCGGTACATTCAGCCCCCGCGACCTGTCGATTAATTTGTTGTATTCGCATGATATCACCGACCGCATCCGTGGTGGTATTGCGGTGAAGATGATTTCTTCGTCGTACGAGCAATACTCAGCCATGGCACTCGCCACCGACCTTGGTGTGAATTATTTCAATCCCGAAACCGACATGTCGTTGTCGTTGGTTATCAAGAACCTTGGAGGTCAGGTTAAGAAGTTCAACGAGGAGACTGTCGACCTTCCGTGGGACATCCAGCTCGGTTGGTCGCAATTCCTGCGCAACTCGCCATTCCGTCTGTCGATTACTGCAACTAACCTTAACAAATGGAAAATGCCTTACTATGCCATCGACGACAAAGCCGAAACCGGTGAAGACATCGTTGAGAAGGAGGCATTCATGAGCAGCCTGTTCCGTCATCTTACTTTCGGCGTGGAGTACAACCCCTCTTCGAAATTCTATATCGGATTGGGATACAGCTACAAGACTCGCACCGATATGACCACCTATTCGCGCAATTTCCTTTCCGGTTTCTCCCTTGGTGCCGGATTCAATGCCAGCGCTATCGGTTTTGGTGTTGCTGTGGCTCAGCCTCATGTGGGCGGAACCACATTCATGTTTAATCTGCGCTGCAACATAGCACAGTTCCTCAATCGTTAGCACTGTTATTAGCCGTGCGTTGCGGCATCATTTTTTCTTTGGTAGTGTTTTCCAAAAGTTAGGTCTATAATACCTATGGCATTTGTATAAAGTGTCGAGAGTGGTAATTTTGTCCAAATAAAACGCCAAATGGCACAATGGCTGTGTAAAGCCGGACAGTTGCCATGGCAAAACAGGGAATAGTTATGCAAAGAAAAATCTTGTCATTTATAGTTCTTGCGCTGATTGGCACAATGGCTGTCGGCGCTCAGGTGGCGCTCGATTCGTGCCGTAATATGGCACTGCGCAACAACAAGCAGATTCGCATTGCCGACGAGCAGCTCCGAAAAGCCGGTTACGAAAAGAAGCAGGCAACGGCAGCTTATCTGCCGTCAATCGACTTCACTGGTATGTATATGTACAACTCAAAGGAGCTGTCGATTTTCGACAGCGACCAGTTGTTGCCAACAAAGACATTCAATCCACAGACCGGGACGTACGACTTCAATCTGGTGGTTGACCCTTCTACAGGTGTACCCATCAAGACCCCCGACGGAAGTTACATCCCATCGCAGGTGGCCCTGATTCCGAAATCGGCAATGACTTACGACATTCACAATGTGTTTGGAGGGGCTGTTACCATTACACAACCGGTGTGGATGGGCGGAAAGATTGCTGCAATGAACAAGCTCACCCGCTATGCCGAAACCATTGCCAAGAACCTACGCGACCAGAAGGCGCAGGATGTGATTTACAGCGTTGATGCTGCTTATTGGCAGGTGGTGTCGCTCCGTGCAAAATACGACCTTGCTGTATCGTATGTGGCTCTGCTCGACACTCTAAACCGAAATGTCACTGCCATGAAGGAGGCCGGATTTGCCACAAAGGCCGATGTGCTCAATGTGGCGGTGCAACTAAATTCTGCGAATGTTGACCTGACTAAGGTGGAAAACGGACTTTCGCTGTCGCGCATGGCTCTTTGCCAAGTGTGTGGCCTTCCCGTCGACCAGCCGATAGTGCTTGCCGATGAGGGTGCTGTAATAGATGATGCTTCGATGGCTCCGGCTGATTACAACATCAACGATGTGTACTCTCGCCGAAACGACTTGCAAGCTCTCGACTTGTCGATAAAGGCGTATGAGCAGAAAGCCAATGTAGCGCGTTCGGCAATGATGCCGAATGTGGCCATCGTAGGCTCATACTCATTCACCAATCCAAATATGTTCAACGGTTTCAAGAAAGAATTCGACGGTATGTTCTCGGTTGGTGCCATGGTGACCATTCCGCTGTGGCATTGGGGCGGGCACTACAACAAATACCGTGCTGCCAAGAGTGAAACCTTGGTGAAACGCCTCGAACTTGAGGAGGCGCTCGAGAAGGTGGAACTCCAGGCTCGTCAGGCCTCATATAAAACAACAGAGGCAATCAAAAACTACGGAACAGCCACATCAAACATAGAAAAGGCTGAGGAGAACCTGCGTCAGGCTCAGGCCGGATACCGCGAAGGGGTGCTCAGTGTCGACGATGTGATGAAAGCCCAGACTGCATGGCTCAAGGCTCACTCCGAACGTATTGATGCAGCCATCGATGTGAAACTCTGCAATGTATATCTGGCAAAGGTGCTTGGTACTCTTCACAACTGATTCTGAATAACAAAACACTTATTACATTATGAACGAAACAGAAAAAAGCGAAAAACGTTCGGTGTATGCCGGACTTGGAATATTCATAATTGCCGGTGCTGTGCTGGCCATAGTCGGATTCTTGATGCTTCGTCCTGCCGACGATTACTATCAGGGGCAGGTGGAGGCTACATCGGTGCGTGTGTCGGGTAAACTGCCCGGACGTGTGGCTGAACTATATGTTGAGGAAGGCGACAAAGTGCACTCCGGCGACACCATTGCCAAGATTTACTCGTCGACGGCCGATGCCAAGCTCATGCAGGCTGAGGCCATGCAAAGCGCAGCACAGTCGCAGCGCGAGAAGGCTGATGCAGGTGCACGAAGCCAGGTGATTACCGCTGCACAAAGCCTTTGGCAACAGACAATGGCAGCCGAGGAGATTCATCGCAAGACATATGAACGTGTGGAGAAACTCTTCAAGCAGGAAGTGGTGTCGGAACAGAAGCGCGATGAGGCTCTGGCTGCGTACAATGCTGCACGTGCTGCAGCACGTGCTGCCAAATCGCAGTACGACATGGCTGTGGAGGGTGCACAGCGCGAGGACCGTGCCAGTGCCGCCTCGATGGAGCGTGCCGCGCAGGGGACCGTGGCCGAAGTGATGTCGATGCTTGAGGATTCATATCTCGTGGCACCATGCGATGGCGAAATCACTTCGGTGTATCCCGAAATCGGTGAACTTGTGGGCACCGGTGCTCCTATTGCCGAAATTACCCGTCTCGACGAGGCGTGGATTACCTTCAATGTGCGCGAGGAATCGCTTGCCGACCTGCCGATGGGCACTGTAGTGGATGTTATGGTGCCGGCTCTCAACGAGTTGCAAACCTCGGCACAGGTGTATTATGTGCGCGACATGGGCTCGTATGCTGTTTGGGCTGCCACTAAGTCGATTGGTCAATACGACAGCAAGACCTTCCGCATTAAGATGCGTCCGGTGAAGCCCATCGAAAATCTTCGTCCGGGCATGTCGGTGATTATGAAAAAATAATGAGATGATGAAATCGAGAAACGTGTTATTGGCAACCATCAGCCGCGAATGGCGGCGTATCACCTCGCGCCGTATATATTTTGGGGCGATGGTGGTTGCACCATTGCTCTCGGCGGTGATTCTGCTGAGCATGATGGGGCGTGGACTGCCTATGCGGCTGCCTTGTGCTGTTGTCGACCTCGACCACACCGAGGTGTCGCGCAGCGTGCTCACAACTCTCGATGCCTTGCAGTATGCCGAGATAAAAAGCAAATACAACAGTTACAGCGAGGCTCTCGATGCAGTGCAACGGGGTGAGGTGTTCGGTTTCTTCTTAATACCCGAACATTTTTCCGACGATGCTCTTGCCGGCCGCAGCCCTCAGATTTCGCTCTACTCGAACTATGTGTATTACATTCCGGCGACAATGCTTTACAAAGGGTTTGTCACCACTGCAACCCTTGCAAAGGGTGGGTTGGTGAAAGGAAAACTCGAGGCAATGGGTGCTTCGGAATACGATATAACCCCGAGGTTGGTGCCCATTGCCAACCATGTGCATCAGATTGGCAATCCGTGGATGAGTTACAACATATATCTTGGCAACTCGTTCATTCCATGCGTGCTGGCGCTGATGGTGCTGATGGTGACGGCCTACAGCATTCTAATCGAAATCAAGCATGGCACGTCTATAGAATGGCTCGCATCTGCCGGTAATTCTATGACTGTAGCCCTTGTGGGCAAACTTCTCACCCACACTCTGGTGTTTTTCGTGGTAGGGGTGTTAATCGACATCCTGATGTACGACATTTATGGATTCCCGGTTAATTGCAGCCCATGGATAGTGCTGCTCAACACTTTGCTGCTGGTGGTGGGCTCGCAGGCATTTGCCTCATTTGTGGCAATGGTGATTCCTAATCTGCGGTTTGCCGTGAGCATATGTGCATTGCTCGGAATCCTGTCGTTCTCTACTTGTGGCTTTTCGTTCCCATGCGAGCAGATGTATGGTGCAGTTGAGCCGTTTGCTTGGATTATGCCAATGCGCTACTATTTCATGATTTACATCGACCAAGTGCTCAACGGCATTGACCTATATTATTCTCGATACTATTTTGCCATGCTCATTGGCTTTGTGCTGCTTCCGTTCACTCTTGGGTGGTATCTGAAGTGCAAATGCCTCAAGCCGGTGTATATTGAGTGATGTTACTGCAAATGAAACTGAAAACTTACATATCCGATTTGTTTCTGGCGTGCCGACGCGAATTTGCCTCGATAATTTCCGACGAAGGAGTGCTGGTGTTTTTCCTGTTCCTGCCGTTGGCCTATCCGTTGATTTATTCATTGGTATACAATAAAGAGGTGGCCCGAGATGTGCCCGTGGTAGTGGTTGATGACAGTCGTACCCCCGGTTCGCGCGAATATGTGCGCATGTTCGATGCCAACCAAGGCGCGAAGGTGGTGGGCTATGCTGCCGACCTTAACGAGGCTCGCCGGGCTGTGAACGAAAAACGTTGCTACGGGATTTTGATGATTCCTTCAGATTTCGACGAGAAGATAGGACGTGGCGAACAGTCCCACATTAATCTGTACTGCGACATGAGTTTGCTGTTGCGCTATCGTGCACTCTTCGTAGCTGCCACCGAGGTGTCGAATGCCATGGGTGCCGACATCCAGGCGCAGGCGTCGGGTGCAGTGGCTTCCGACCCTCTGCCGCACTATGCGTTCTCAATAGGCAACAGTGCCGAGGGTATGGCATCGTACGTAATTCCCGGAGTGCTGGTAATGGTTCTCCAGCAAAGTCTTGTGCTGGGAATCATGATGCTCGGGGCGCGCCGTCGCGAACACCACACCGTCTGCGGGCGTCGTACCTCGGCGATGACTACAATTTGGGGTAGAGCGCTTTGCTATATGATTATATATCTGCCGATGACCATCTACGTGTTTATGCTGGTGCCGAGAATGTTCGATTTCCCGAGCACAATGCATATTGGCACCGTGTTGGCATTCTCGCTGCCGCTGATTCTTGCCGTGATATTTTTCGGGATGACGCTTCAGGTGATAGCACGAGAGCGCGAGGATGTGTTTCTGCTGTTTGTTGTCACCTCGGTGCTGTTCATCTTCCTTTCGGGCCTTACGTGGCCGCGAGTAGGAATGCCTTTAATCTGGCAGGTAGTGGGAGGTATCGTCCCATCGACGTGGGGCATCGATGGTTTTCTGAGAATCAACGGCAACGATGCCTCAATAGCGCAGGTGTCGACCGATTACCTGATGCTATGGTTGCTGGCTACAGCATTTATGGCTGCGGCTTACCTTGTCGAGAAGTTTATCGACGGACGTAATTCCGGAAATAATTGTTGATTTTCCAGACTGGTTTTTCATCATTTTTCGGTGGTTTTGCTATATTTGCAATAATAACCGAATGCACTTTGATTTATGCGCCACAAGTTTCTTGCAAGTCTATTAGTATCAACAGTAATATTATTCTGTAATGCGGCGGCAGGCAGGAATTGTCCAACAGGGTTGATGATCGACCTTGTTGGTGAAGCCTCTAACGTATATCGTAACGGATTCCGTATCGACAAGACCATCGATGCCATCCCGGATGCCGAACTGGGCTACTATTCGTTTGCTGCCATACGTTCATCGCGCCCGGTGCTGGGATGGATTGTGCCTTCGTGTGGCACAGCCACCCGCCAGCTTTGGTATCAGATTGTTGTGAGCGACAATCCGGAAGATGCCATTGCTCATAAAGGCAATGTGTGGGACAGCGGCAGGGTGGAGAGCGACGAATCAGTGTCGGTGTCATACTGTGGCCCTGACTTGCTCCCTTCGCACACCTATTTTTGGAGTGTGCGCATTGCCACTAACACCGGTGGAGAGAGCGAGTGGTCGCATCATATTGCATTTCGCACTGCCGATTCGCTGAAACCTTATGCTCCATCTTACCGCCCTCAGCAGTGCAGCCGCGATGTAGCCGTGATTGTTGACCGCGTGGACTCTGACTGCACATTCATCGACTTTGGACGTGCTGCATACGGACAACTCGAACTCACCCTAACATCCAATTCCGATACCGATACCGTAACTGTGGCTATCGGCGAGGATGCCACCGACCGACACGTAAATGCCCACCCCCATGGAACTGTGCGCTACTATTCTTATCGCTTGCCGTTGAGCCGTGGACGGCACACCTACCATATCGTTCCTAATCACGACAAGCGCAACACCGGTCCGGCGGCTGTGCTGATGCCTGCAGAGATAGGCGAGGTGGCCCCTTTCCGGTTCTGCCAGATTGACGGCTCTTCAAAGGCTATCACCATCAACGATGCTGTACGCATAAGTGTCCATTATCCGTTCGACGATAATGTCTCTTATTTCAAATCGAGCGATTTGCTGCTAAACAGCATTTGGCACTTGTGCAAATATTCGATAAAGGCAACCTCGGCGCTTGGAGTGTATATCGACGGCGACCGTGAACGCATTCCTTATGACGCCGATGCCATAATAAATCAGTTGGGACATTACGGTGTCGACCGGGAATATTCCATGGCCCGACGCACACTTGAGCATCTCCTCGACCATCCCACATGGCCCACCGAATGGATTCTGCAGGCTCCGATTATCGCATGGAACGATTTCCTCTACTGTGGCGACGTCCGCTCAATCGAAGCCAACTACGAGCTGCTGAAAGCGCGTTCGCTGATTTCGCTCTCTCAGAAAAACGGGCTTATATCGACCACTGTCGACGGCCACGCACAGAACCGTGAGTTTCTCGACTCGATTCGCCTGCGAGACAACATTCGCGACATTGTCGACTGGCCACAGGTGAGCGAGGACGACGGTTTTGTGTTTGCCGACTATAATTGTGTGGTTAATGCCTATTACTATAATGCCGTAAGTCTGCTGGCGCGGATGGCTTCGCTGCTTGGCCGTAACGATGAGGCAAAAGCACTCGAAAAGCGTGCATCGGCGATTATGAAGGCATTCAATTCGGCTTTCTTCGATTCAAAGGCAGGCGCATATCGCGATGGTATCGGAGTGGATCATCATTCGTTGCACTCTTCGATGTTTGCTTTGGCATTCGGGCTGGTGAAAGATAAGGATGTGAAGAGGGTGCTCGATTTTATTCATAGCCGTGGAATGGCCTGCAGCGTGTATGGAGCTCAGTTTCTGCTCGATGCCCTGTATGCTGCCGGCGACTACGACTATGCTTTGAGCTTGCTCTGCAGCCGAGAGAAACGAAGTTGGGCCAACATGCTCGATTGTGGCACCACCATAACCTACGAGGCTTGGGACGATGCGTTTAAGCCAAACCAGGACTGGAACCATGCCTGGGGTGCTGCTCCTGCCAATATTCTGCCGCGCCACATTGCCGGCGTTGAGCCTCTTGAGCCCGGTTGCCGTTCAATTGCCATTGCCCCGAAATCCTCATCGTTGAAGAGGGTGGATGCAACGGTGCCGACAATTCGCGGTGAAGTAAAGGTGAACATCGACAATGTTCCCGGTTGCTATAAACTCAAGGTTACCATTCCTGCCAACACCGAGGCACAAGTGTCATTGCCGATGCTGGCAAATCGTTTCGGCGTTAGCATCGACGGAGCATCGGCTAAAGCCGAAACTACAGGCGGACGTGTAGAAGTAGGCACTCTGCAGTCGGGTACCTATGAAATTGTCATGAATTACTGAATTTGATGGCATCGTAGAGCCCCAGACATGCATCCTCAAGCAGGTCGAGCACATTCTCGAAGCCTTCGGCGCCATCGTAGTATGGGTCGGGGATGCAGTCGGCATAGTTGTGAAGTCGCAGGAACGATGCCATCTTCACCACTTTTGCCTCCTCTACGAGTGTAGGCGCCATTTGCCGTAGATTATCAAAGTTGGCATCGTCCATAGCTACAATAATGTCGAAATCATAGAAATCGGCCGGGCGTACCTTGCGGCTTCGGTGCGTGAGCTTGTAGCCGCGGCGGATGGCATGGGCGCGCATACGTGGGTCGGGCAAATCGCCGGCATGCCCGCCATACAGACCTGCCGAATCAAGTTCGAAGTCAGCCTCACGGCCTTTGTCGCGCACGATCGTGGCCATCACTTCCTCGGCAGCCGGCGAGCGGCAAATGTTGCCAAGACACACAAACAGAATCTTTATGGGCTTCGACTGTTCGGAAAAGTTGAATCGATACATAGCTATTTCGATGATAATCGGTTAACAATGTCGGCAGCGGCCGTTTCGGCACCATTGGCATCCCCAAGAATTGAGCGCAGACGTTCGTAGCCCTCAAGCATAGCATCGCGTTTGGGCGAAACCGACAGCAGATGGGTTAGCAGCTCGGCTATGGTTTTCTTGTTGCAATAGTGCAGCAGAAGTTCGGGAATAAGCGGCGAATTGGTGATAAGGTTAGGTAGGGTCACATATTTCACCTTCAGAATGTGTGCGTAGAGGTTATATACCAGTCGGCTGCCGTTCATGCGGTAGCATGCAATCTGAGGAGTCCTGAGCAGAGCCGTTTCGAGAGTTGCCGTGCCCGATGTCACCAGGGCAGCATCGGCGTTTCTTACAAGTGCAAAGGTGTCGTTGAACACTACCGGTGGGATAGGGTAGCTCCCCTCGGAGCGAATCACGCGGGTATAGTAGTCGCTGTCAATCGACGGAGCACCGGCAATCACTGGCTGATAGTCGGGAAACATAAGAGCAGCCTTTAGCATTTCCGGCAGATTATTTGCAATCTCCTTGCGCCGCGAACCGGGTACCAGTGCAATGATGCGCTTCTGCGAGTCGAGTTGGTGGTTGTTGCAGAACTCCTCGAACGGAGGAATCTCGCGCAGAGCGGCATCGATTTCGGTAACGGTGGGGTTGCCTACATAGCTTATTTCGTAGCCGTGGCGCTTAAAGAATTCTGTTTCAAACGGTAATATGCTGTACAAGCGGGTCACATAGCGCTTTATCTCCTTCACTCGATATTCCTTCCATGCCCACACTTTCGGTGAAATGTAGTAGAATACCGGTATTCCGAGACCATGGGCATATTTGGCAATCTTGAGGTTGAACGATGGATAATCCACTAGAATCACTGCATCGGGGCGGTATTCGGCAATGGCACGGCGCGTGCGGCGCATTATTGCCAATATTTGGCGCAAGTGCTTCAGCACCTCGATAAATCCCATATATGCCATGTCGCGATAATGCACCACCGGTGGCTCTCCGGCTGACGACGCCATCTTGTCGCCGCCGAGAAAACGGAACTCAGCCTGTGGGTCGGCGTTGCGCAGTGCCGATATCAACAGCGAAGCATGCAAGTCGCCTGAGGCTTCGCCGGCTATAATGAAATATTTCATAATGCGTCAGTGTGAATAGCGGTTTCCGGCCGTGAAGTTACACCAAAACTGCCGCTTTGCCAACTTACTCCCGTTTTTTTCACCTCTTTTATCAGATTTTCAGTCACTATGCCATTTAATATATATAGAAATCATAGTCAGCAAGTTAAACAAACTTAAACTTTACCCGTATTTCATTATCAAAAATAGTGAGATTGTAATTTTATGCTCCAAATAGCTACTAATAGTGCAGACACTAAACATTTACATTTTAAAAGTGATGAACCGAATCAATTTATTAATCGTTTTTCTGTTATTCTCCACGTTGGTTGCATCGGCGCAGTATAAGGTCACCGGAATGGTAACCGACAGCATCGGCGCAGCTGAAGCATATGCCACTATCCGTGTGTATGAGCAATCTGATACCACCAAGGCTGTGGCGCTTGGCGTTACCGACGAAAAAGGTGCTTTCGCACAAGAGGTAAAAAGCAAGGGTAGTTATCGAATATGCATTTCGTCGGTGGGAAAGCAGACAGCTGTGAAGCAGTTCGAGATTTCTGATGCCAACACCATAGCCAAACTTGGCACTATTGTGATGCTTGATGCGTCGACCACTTTGGGTGAAATTGAGGTGGTGGCACAGAAACCGATTGTGAAAACCGAAATCGACCGCCTCGTATACGATGTGAAAGAAGACTCCGAAGCCAAGACGAGCAACATTCTGGAAATCCTCAAGAAGGTGCCTATGGTTACTGTCGATGGAGAGGACAACATATATGTGAACGGCAACTCCAACTTTAAAATCTATAAGAACGGTCGGCCGAACAACAACTGGTCGAACAACGCCAAGGACGTGCTCAAGTCAATTCCGGCATCGATGATTAAGAAAATTGAGGTTATCCACGAGCCCGGCGCAAAATACGATGCTGAGGGGCTTGCCGGAATCCTCAACATCGTGATGGACGACAACACCCAGATGAAAGGCGTGGTGGGCTCGGTGTATGCCAATGTCACCACCACCGCCAATGCGAATGCCGGCGGCTATATGACAACCCAAATCAACAAGGTATCGGCTTCGGTCAACTATGGCTATGTTCACAGCGGTGCATATGGAATGGAGAACATCAGCGAAACAGAAACCACCTACAAGGAGAGCGGCAACCACTCAAACTCGTATAACAAGTCAAATCGAGACGGTAGAATGAATCTGCACTATGCCAACGTTGAGGCCAGCTGGGATGCCGACTCGCTGAATCTCGTTACTTTCTCGTTTGGCGGATACTGGTATAAATATGGTGTTTCGGCCATTAACAAGATGTCGATGTTCGACAGCAGCAATAATCTGTTGTACTCATACACCAACAACGTCAGAGTACCGCAGGCAAGATATTTCGACTTCAACGGGAAACTCGACTATCAGCACTCCACACGCCCCATGGGCGAACCCCTCACGGCTTCGTATTTGGTGTCGACTACCGACCAGAAGAACCGGAACGAAAACGATTTCACCGACTTGTTCAACTATCCGGTAAGTTATACCTACAACGACATGAATAGCAAACTCAACTTCATTGAGCACACTTTCCAGTTCGACTGGACACGTCCATTTGCCGAGAAGCATAAGTTTGAAACCGGTGCAAAATACATTCTGCGAAGCAATCACAGTATAACCGACCAGAACTACACCAATCCCGAAACGCAGTGGGCCGATTCGCGGCACACCGATTTCAACCACACCACCCACATCGGCGCTGCTTACGGCGAATATGCCTTTAACAGCCGTTTCTGGGGCGCTCGCGCCGGTTTGCGCTACGAATACTCGTTCCTTAAAGCAAAATACAACGATGGCAGCAACCCTGACTTCGACAGCAACTTCTCCGACCTGGTGCCAACCATCACCTTAAACTACAAGCCCAACGATGCCAACACACTGAAGGTGAACTTCAACACCCGCATCAGCCGCCCGGGCATCTCGTACCTGAATCCGGCTGTTTCGGAGTCGCCTGAAACGAAAAACTATGGTAATGCCGACCTCGGCAGTACCCGTCGCCACAACGTAGGCTTCACCTATTCGCTTATGAAGCCGAAAATCATGCTTAATGCTTCGTTGACTTATGCGTTCAGCAACAATCTGCTCTCTTCGTATCAGTTTGTCGACGATAACGGAATTATCAACAACACCTACAACAACATTGGAAAGTCGCGCACGTGGCGCTTGAGTGTGTATGCCCGATGGCAGCCGTTCAAAACCACCACACTGTCGCTCAATGGTGCCGTAGCTCACGACCATATGCGGAACGAAAACATCAACGTCAAGAATCAGCGTTGGGGTGTATTCTTCAATCTTTTTGCCGAGCAGAAACTGCCGTGGAAACTGAATCTGAGTGCACATGTCAGCCGAATGGACTGGGGCCTCAACGGCCTTTACGGCCATAGCGAGCCTTTTTACTTCTACAGCTTTGGCATCAACCGTTCATTCTTGAAGGAGGACCGCCTGAATGTGCGTCTGACAGCCAACCTGCCGTTCTCAGGTAAATGGTTCTCCACCTCGAGCTATGTTACCCACGGCGATATCCTCTCAACCACCAATTCTCTCCGTCACAACCGCGCATTCTATGTGTCGGTGTCCTACCGTTTCGGCAGCATGAACGTGCAGGTGAAAAAAGTGAATAAGTCAATCGACAACGACGACCTCGAGGGCCGCAAATAACGCCCTCCTGTATTTGTGGAATAATGGAAAAGCCCTGAAGCCGTGCGCTAAGGGGCTTTTCCCGCTATTTAATGCCTCGGGCATTCAGAGCCCTGTGGTATCGGGCTGCGTTTTGCTGATGCTCGGCATACGATGCAGTGAAATTGTGGCGGCCCGAGAAATCCTCTTTTGCACACATATACAGGTAGTTATGCTGCGGAGCATTGAGCACGGCGTCGAGTGTGCGCTTCTCTGGCAGACGGATGGGGCCGGGTGGCAGTCCGGCACGCTTATAGGTATTGTAAGGCGATTCGTGGGCCAGCATTGCCGCGGTGATTCGGCGGGCGGCAAAATCGCCGCATGCAAATTTCACTGTGGGGTCGGCTTGCAGCGCCATCCCAATCTTCAGACGGTTGAGATATAGCCGTGCTACAGTAGGGCGCTCGGCCGCGTTTGCCGTTTCTTCCTCAACAATCGAAGCCACTGTGGCCACCTGTTGAGGTGTGAGTCCAAGCGTCTCGGCCTTGGCAAGGCGCTCCGGTGTCCACCACTGGGTGTAGTAGCGGTACATCGTCATCAGAAACTTTTGTGGCGACACGTTCCAATAGAATTCGTAGGTGTCGGGCTGAAGTATTGCCACCACATTGTTTCGGTTGCATCCGGTGGCGGCGAGCAGGGAGTCGCTCTCGAGCGTGGCGAGTAGGGTATCGGCACTCATCATCAGCTGCGATGCCACACGTTCGGCAAACTGTTCCTTGGTGCGCACATTGTTGAATGTGAAACGCACGGGCGATTGTGTCCCTCTTGCCAGGTGTCTTGCCACTCTGTAGGCCGACATCCCGGCTTGGATGGTATAGGCCCCGGTGCGGCGGCTCCAGTCGACATCTATCGCCTCCATTATTCTCCCCACATTTTTCGCAAAGCTTGCACCGTAGTGTGTGGCCAGCGAATCCTCAACCGATTCGGCCGTGGCGCCGGGATACACATACACCATTGCCTCCGATGTTGTGGTAATGGCAAAGCATTGATAGCCAATGTAAATGCCTATTGCTGCAGCCACCGCAACAATGCTGCAAATGGCTATCACAATCGCCTTGATGCCTCGGCGTTGCTTTGTAGTTTTCTTTTGGGGTGGCTCGTTGCCGTTGGCTTTGCCACTGCTGCGCTTTGTGCAAATGGCTTGAAATATGTCGGAAAGCTGCTTCATAATCGATAATTGGACTTCAAAAATACAAAAAAATCGCTACAAATTTTGGAAATTAGCATTATTGTAATAACTTTGCACTCGCAAATGCGTATTCAGCATCGCACAAGGAAAGGTGGGTGAGTGGCTGAAACCAGCAGTTTGCTAAACTGCCGTAGGAGTTATCCTACCACGAGTTCGAATCTCGTCCTTTCCGCAAGGCTGTCCTCAATGGCAGCC
>JBJEKE010000117.1:0-4072 GCA_051878475.1 Muribaculaceae bacterium
ATATACATCTGCTGCACCTTGGGCACTGCGGTTGCCTCCGGACCAAGTACACGCGCGCCAAATACCTCACGGAGCATATTACTGTATCGCACTGATATCTCGGTCACCGTGCTGTCGTCGCGATGCTTAAGATAAATGTTTATTATCTTGGAAAACGGAGGATAACGCAATTGCTCGCGCTCAGCAATCTCATCGTTGTAGTATGACACATAATCGTGCTTCAGCAAATGCTTGAGCATGGGATTGCTTGGGTTTGAGGTCTGGATAATCACAAGTCCTTGGCCGTTCTTGCGACCGGCTCGTCCCGAAACCTGCTCGAGCATGTTGAATGCACGCTCACTGCTGCGGAAATCGGGGAAATTAATCATTGAGTCGGCATTAAGCACCCCCACGAGTTTCACGCCACCAAAATCGAGCCCTTTGGTAACCATCTGGGTACCAACGAGAATCTTGGCTTTCTGCAATGAGAAATCATCGATTATCCGCTCGTAGCTGTTCTTGTTGCGAGTGGTGTCGAGGTCCATGCGCAAGATAGGAGTTTCACCGAAAATCTGCTGGATGTCGTCCTCGATGCGTTCAGTGCCATAACCTACAATTTCGAGGGTCGACTGCCCACACGACGGACATAGCTTAGGATTCATTATTGTGTATCCACAATAGTGGCACACAAGGGTATCGGTGTGCTTATGATAGGTGAGCGACACATCGCAATTAACGCACTTTGGTATCCAAGCACACTCAGAGCACTCGGTTATCGGCGCATATCCGCGACGGTTCTGAAACAGAATCACTTGTTTGCTGTTCTCCATGGTCTGACGGCAAGCAGCAATGAGGCGATGAGAGAATAATCCCACCATCTCCTTGCGCTTTCGTGCGGCTTTGATGTCGACAAGTTCCACTTCGGGCATTTCGATGCCTTCGTAACGTTCGGTAAGTTCCACCAACCCATATTTGCCGCTCAGTGCCTTATAGTAGGTTTCAATCGATGGTGTTGCCGTACCAAGCAAGGCCTTTGCACCATGCATGGTGGCTAGCACTATGGCCACATCACGCGCATTGTAGCGCGGGGCAGGCTCTTGCTGCTTGAAACTGGTTTCGTGCTCTTCGTCAACAATCACAAGGCCCAGATTGGTGAACGGCAGGAATACCGACGAGCGCGCACCGATTACTATGCATGGCTCGCTCGATGTGATTAGCCGTTTCCAGATGTCTACACGCTCGTTATCGGAGAATCGCGAATGATATATTAACAACTGATTGCCAAAAACGGCCTGCAGGCGGCGTGTGAGCTGGGTGGTGAGCGCAATCTCGGGCACAAGATATAGGACCTGACGGCGATTGCGAAGTAGCTCGCTTATCAAATTGATGTAAATCTCGGTTTTTCCGCTCGATGTAACGCCACGCAGAAGTACAACGGGTTTCTGCTTCATCTGGTCGGTGATGGCAAAATAGGCTTCGTTTTGAGCCTTGGTGAGCACCGGCAACTTCGACTCACCGGGTACCGAAAGCTTGAAACGATTCACCTCTTTCTTGTATATTTTCATCACACCCTTCTTCACCAGTTCGCTGAGAATCTGAGCACTGACGTCGGCATGTGCCAAAAGAGTGTTTTTCTCCACTTCTATCAGTTCTCCCCGGCTCATGAAGTGCGACATGTCAAGGTAGGCCAACAACAGTTTTTCCTGCTTTTTGGCCTTGTGCACCATATCGAAATAGCTGTGAAGGGCTTCGCTGTCGGTTCGTTCGCAGCACACCGTCACATAGTTGACTGTTAGCGGCCGATAGTTCTCCACCACCTTCTCCGATATGAAAAGAGCATCGATGGCAAGCAAACGCATTATCGACGACTCCACATTCTTTAGGCCGGTGGCTTTGCTGATTTCAGTTACCTGGACACGGTCGCGTGAGGCAACATAGTCGAGAACCACAAGCTCGCGCTCCTTAAGTTGGTCGGTTGAAGTAGCCTCAAAGTCGGGATTTGCCGACACAAATGTCTCGCTCTCCACTTTCAGCCCCGACGGGACGGCGGCCTTATATACATCGCCTAACGAACAAAGATAATACTCCGAAATCCACTTCCACAGTTTCAACTGCGACGGACGTACGATGGCATAGTCGTCGAGTTGTTCAATAATCGGCTTAACAGTATACCCTTGTGGTTGATTGTCATGGAGCGACACCACAATAGCCGTATAGAACCTGCGCGCGCCAAACTGCACCAGCACCCGGCACCCGGTGGTGAGTGTGCGGTTCATCTCCTCGGGCACTGAATAGGTGAATGCCGCATACAGCGGCTTGGGCAATATCACATCGGCAAATTGTGGCATAAACTTCTTTCGTTCAAACAATTAAGCATAGCAGCCATCAACTTGGCGAAAGCTGATTTGGAGGCAATGCCAGCACAAATTTACTGAATTTATCATCTATCAGCAACTATTGCGGCAAACAATCGCTATCAAAAAAATGAGTTGTCGGCACATGTGCTGACAACTCATCGATTATGGTTATGAACCAATTCTTACTTTACAATCAGGCGCGAGGTACTTACAGTATTGTTGTTGAGCACTCTCACAACATATACTCCCGACGAGAGCACTCCCGAGGCATCTACATGAAGCGTTGTGCCTTCGAATGTCTTGCTGAGCACGGTGCGGCCGCTCATATCGAAGACATTGAGGGTGCTTGTGCCAGTTGCACTTGGCAGAACTATGTCGAACACACCTTCCGACGGGTTTGGATAAACCATTACGGGCAGCACTTTCTCAGAAACCACACCAGACGGCTTGCGAGAAAGAACTTCATTAATGCCCGCCAGGGCATCAATAATGCCGGCTCCCCATTTCTGGCGGGAGTTATTGTTATAATAAATGTTTTTCTTCGCAGTTGCATAGAGAATTTCACGCACATCGCTTACCGACAGATTTGGGTCGGCCTGAAGCCATGTGGCAATTATGCCCGACACTACAGGTGTTGCCATTGATGTTCCATACATCAGTGCCCAGCGCTCGTCGCGCGTGCCATTGGCAATTTCATCGGCAACTTCATCACGATATCCGCTACCATAGTCGTAGTTGGTGTCGTAGTTGTTGATGGCTGCAATCACAAAGAAACCGGGAGCACATACATCAGGGCGCTGGATACCATTTGCATCGGGTCCATAGCTTGAGAACGGCGCTATGTTGGTTATTGTGCCATAAGGTATTCTTCCTGTGCTTTTTGAATCGAAAACGGTGTATGACTGTCGGCTGACATATGCACCTACGCTTATCACGCCATCGGTGGTTGCATAGTCGTTGATTGTCATATTATAGTCGCCCGCAGTAAACCCATTGACAGCGCCAGCGTCGGAACCGTCATCCGAGCCATCGCCAAAGCACAATCCCTGACCGTCACCAACAAGGTCGACAGTGGTGCCTACAGCAGAACGCACTGCTAGGCCCACAAGATAGTTAGCGTTCTTGGTCTTGAACTTGGAGTCGACCATTACATTGTATTTCTTGTTGGCAGAAGAATAAGTGCCATAGAGAGTTATCGAACCGGTTACATAATTCGGGAGCGAAACTGACTGCGAAGTGCTCGAAGTGCCGGGAGTGAAATCGTCGGAACGCGATACTATCTGCTGGGTTGCCTTGTCGTATACCACAACATTAACAGTTGGTTTCTGGTTCGGTTCACGCACCCAGATATCAGCCTGATACGATTGGTATGAAGCACCGCTGAGCCATCGTATGTTCTGATAGTCATACGCTTCATCGGCACTGTTATAATCGTAAGCCTTAAGAAAGGTGAGAAGTTCAGTATCGTCGGCAGTGAATGTCTTGCTGGCGTGCATGGCAAGCTCGCCTTCGTTACCTGCAGCCATCACCACCACCTTACCCGGGCCCACCATTTTGTCGAGCACACGGCATGCCATGGCACTTCCGTCGTGCGGGCCAAGGTTTACGCCCAGACTAATGTTAACCACGGCAGGCTTGCCAAGTTCATCAGCTTTCTGGAAAATATACGATACTGCATTCACAAGTTTCACATTGTTAGGAACCGATGTGCCGCAAGCAATGATATCGGCCTCGGG
>JBJEKE010000118.1:0-4068 GCA_051878475.1 Muribaculaceae bacterium
CGTCAGGACTCCGCCAAGGCCCGAATCAATGTACTTGCGGAATGGAAGCAAATCAACCATCTGTAAATCGCGCAACGATTTATCCACAACCGGCAATGTCTTATGCGAATCCTCCGATGTTGAGCCATGACCCGGAAAATGCTTTGCCACCGACAGCACACCACCATCCTCGATTCCCTTGGCAATAGTCAGACCTTTTCGATAAACGTTCCTTGCCGATTCGCCTAACGATCGGTCGCCAATAACCGGATTCAACGGATTTGTGTTTACGTCGAGAACCGGCGCGAAATCGACATTTATACCAAGCAACCGGCATTGACGGGCTATCTCACGACCATATTGATAAACAAGATGGTCGTCGGCCACAGCTCCCACAATGAGATTCCGAGGGAACAGCAGTGCATCGGTTACACGCATCGACACACCCCATTCACCATCAATTGAAATCATCAGCGGCACTTTGCTGAGTTCTTGTGCCCGATTCACCGTAGCTGCATACTGGGCAGCAGTGCCTTTCGACACAAGCAACCCACCAACATGCTCTTCACCTACAAGAATCTTCAGGTTGCCCTCAAGATTTACCGTATCGGCGGGCGCCAATACCGGCATCATAAGCTGTGACACTTTTTCGCGTTCGTTTAGCTGGAAAAAAACGCTGTCGACCCATTGTTCCAGACCCGGATATTGCGAACGGCGCTCTATAATGGGAGTCTTTGCACTGAATTGTCCTATTGCCATCATGGCAGCTATCGACGAGGCTATCAACTTTATTAGCATATCTGTCATTTGATTTTTTCCATTCTTAATTCATCGCTCACGCTTATTTTGCCGCCATCGGCGCCCAGAGTTTTCAGATAATCGAGCACACGGTCGCCGAACTTCATCGAGTCGCTGAAAATGCGTTTCCCGCTCTTCAATGGTTCCATATAGTCGCCGCCATTGGCCAGATAATCGAGTGTAAGCAGTATATACTTCTTGTTTTTCTTGATTTTCTTTCCGTTGAGCTTGGCCGACACAATTTTTCCGTTGCCGTCAAATTCCACCTTTACGCCATGGCTCACCGAATCGCCACCACGACCTGCCATCACAGCAAATGCAGCAATGAGCTTGTCGCCCCTGATCTCGAGCACCTGCAACTTGTTGTCGAATGGGAACATAGCCTTAACAAGGCCCTCCGACACATCACCGCGAGGCACATCGCGCCGCATTCCGCCCACATTCATTATTGCCAGGTCGAGTTTGCCGCCATAAACCGGAACAACTAAGTCCATAGCCAAATCAGAGATGAAGTTCGACGCAAGCTCCGTGCGACGAGCAATTGCCTGTTCCGATACTATTATGGTGTTGTTCATAAGTGAATCCACCTTTGCGCGGTACGGGGCAAGGAAGTTGTTGAGGCACGAATCCACCCTATCGTCGTATCGCTTATCAACGGGCATCAACGAACTGGTTACCGACATATCGTCAAGGTCCAGTTTCACACAACCAAGTTGTTTCCCGGAGCCGCCAGCCTGACACACCACCACCTTGCGGCCATCGGCATTAATGAAAATGCACTCAGGACACTTTTCATCGCCGGGATTGATGGTCGTGTGGCTATGTCCACCGATTATGAGGTCGATATAGCGGCTGTTCTTGGCAAGTTGGACGTCGCTCGGCAGGCCCGGCTTCGCTGTGTAGCCAATATGGGTAAGAGCCACCACATAATCAACACACTCATTCTTTTTCAAAGCACCGGCAAGAGAATCGCCCACGGCAATTGCATCGCTATACACCAATCCACGGCAATTTGCATCGGCAATCATGCCGGAGGGTATAAGATTGAGTGCAATCACTCCAATTCTTCTGCCACAGAATTCTTTTATTATATATTGTTTGAAAAGCGGCTTTAATGGTGTGAAATCAAGCACATAGTTCGACGACAGACGCTCCACGCCTTCCACCTTGCCATACACCCGAGCAAGGCTGTCAATTCCATTGTCGAATTCATGATTACCCAGAATCTGTATGTCGTAGCCCAAGCGCTTAATTGTTTCGCACTCAACAATACCTCCAAACAAATTGAAATAAGGAGTCCCTTGGAAAGCATCACCAGCATCTAAAAGCATCACATACGGCTCTGTAGCACGAATGCTGTCAATTATGGCCTTACGGCGCAACACGCCACCACAGCCATCAGAATCGGGATCGATTTGGCTATGAGTGTCGTTGGTGTGAAGAATTACGAGATTCTCAGCTGAAAGAGATACTGCTGTGCACAGTATAAATAATAAAAGTATGCGATACATATTTGTTACTATAGAGTTTAGTTTGTGCTGTTCATCCGGCTTTACCTCAGCCAAATGATTTGTTCCCCACGAAAATACGAAATTAAAACGATAAAACGAGCATTAGATGCGAAAAACGCCACAAATATCCGGGAACTCCACACTAATACACTAATACAGGAAGGATTTACGTATTACCAAGTTCCGTAAATCCTTCCTTAAAATCCGGCAGATTTCACAACTGCCATAATCCAAAGCCACTTCCCATATATGACTTTGATTCGTTCCAATTCTAACAACATTGGTCAACAGAACTTGGGGTAAGATTCATACATATATTTTCCTAAGGCGGTGTCCGCGTTCCAAGTCGACAGCAAAATTACTGTTGTCGGCCAACCGATGATGTTCAAATGATAAAAAATTAAAGAATTATTAGAGTCAAATCGTAAAATATTTATACTGATGAATAAATATTACCAATATACAAATTTTTCAAAACTCTGATTTTCAGATTAAAGCATCAGAATTTTGTTATATAATAAGGATTTGTGAAGTTTTTTTGGTAAAAGTAAGAAACAGTAACAAATCTAAGATATTCACAGAGGCACTATTTCAAGTTATTGTTGCGATAAGCAATAGGTGTGCAGCCATAATGCTTGCTGAACGAACGGCGAAATGTTGACAGTGAATTAAAGCCCGACTGTTCGGCAACATCGGCTATTGCCATTTCAAGGTTTGATGTAAGCAACTGCGCAGCATGGCGCAAACGGTATGAATTTACGAAGTCGTAGAATGTGGTATCGAGCTGCACATTGATGTAGCTGCTTATGTAGGAGCGGTTAGTGTTCATCTGTTTGGCAAGGTCGGTCAACGTTAACGATGGATTTAGATAAAGTTGCTTTTCATCAAACAGCACACGCAGTTTTTCGTCGAAGCCATCATATATGCGGGGACGATGCTGAACATTGAAATCATCGGAGGGAATAATGGGCGATATTACGCCGCCACCTACCATCCGGCGCATAGATTCTTGATATCGGTGCACATAATAGCATATAATGAACCAAGCCACACACTCAAATATATAGAACGACAACTTAACACGATAAATGTTAGTGACCATGAACACCATCCAGGCCACATACAGCAGAAGGAATACAGCAATCAAGCTCCAAAGCCATTCAACATGCAGATATTCGGTGTTGGAATACATCTGTTTTAGCCTGCGCAACACCTTTGGAACAGAAATCATTACACGGATATACAGATATACCGAGAAACAGATAAATACACCAACCAGGATATTGAAGGTTTGGCGGCCAGGGAAAAGCAAATAAACCAGCAGATAGGCACAATTAGGCCCGAAAAGTCGGGTAATACGAAACCAGTTTAACCATCGCGGCGAGACCACCTCAATCATGAACATATTGATAAATGTTATCGAGAACCAGTCGACAATGAGCGAGGCATACATACCGTTTTCGCTCATCTGAATCCCAAACAAAGGATACGACACGCTCCTTACATTGTTGACAAACAGGAATACGAAGGTAATGCCGAGCATAACACGTGCGCGGTCTTTGCCATAGCGCAGATAGTACATGCTCGACACCAACAGATACATCAATACCGCGCCCCGGAAAAGCATGGTCAATCGGACTATGACATCATCTTCCATCATTCAGTTTGTATTGGTGGCTTTTCTTCTGATTTTGAACAGCAAAAATAATAAAATGTGCCGTTCCAAATGCAAGAACGGCACATTTTTATTGCATTTTTCAGCAAAACAGCTTACTTGATA
>JBJEKE010000119.1:0-4056 GCA_051878475.1 Muribaculaceae bacterium
CCAGCTTGCTCCCGACAACACCATCATAAGTTTCTATTACGGATATTGTTCTCTGCTGTTGGCAAACACCGACCCCAAGGTTGACGCTTCGTTTGCTCTTATGAAGAAGCACATCGATTCGCATCCCGACGATTTCCGCGAGGCACGACTATATGCCGTGCTCAACAGCCGTCTGAGCCGATTTACCGAAGCTTCCCGCACTCTCGAGAACATCGTCGAGCGCAATCCTGCTAGCATCGACGACAAATACACCCTTGCTCGCACTTACGCTCTCGGAAAGGAATATGCCAAGGCCGTTGCCATATACGACAGCATTGAAGCCAACGAGGGCATATCTCAGCAAGTGTCGATGCAAAAGATCGAAATGTATCTCTCGATGTCCGACACGCTCAAAACCATCAACGAAGCTCGACACCTCTACGAATCGGCTCCACGTAGCATCGTCTATAACGACATTATGGGAAGTGTATTCCAGCATCTCGGTATGGCCGACAGCGCATTCGTATATTTCGACAAGATGGAGAAACTCGACCCAACAAACCCCGAAGCCCAGCTTGCCAAATCGTCGTACTACTACTCTATCGGCGATTCCATCAACCAGGACAAATTCATGTACCGTGCACTTACAAACGAAAACCTGGGAGTGGAGCAGAAAGTGGAGGAGCTAACCAACTACATCCGTCAGCTTTACCATGACAACGATTCATCGGCCCGAATCGACAATCTGTTCTCTGTCATGCTCGAGCAGCACCCGCATGAGGCCGCCATCCGACGCCTTTACGGTAGCTACCTGGCCAACGAAAAACGTTACGAGGAAGCGGTGGAGCAATTCTCTTATGCACTCGACATCGAACCCACAAATGCCGACGACTGGAAAAACGTGATGGTTATTTCAATGATTATCAAGGACTACAAGCGCGCATTGGCTGCCGCTGAAAAAGCCCTCGAATTCAACCCCGACCAGCTTAACCTGTGCCTTTACATTGCATCGACTCTGGTGCAGCTAAAGGAATACCAGCGAGCCGTCGAGGTGTGCCGCGATGCCCTCGAAAAGGCAAAAAAGGACAAACGGCTTAGCTCCGACATCCTCGGAACCCTTGGCGACACTTATCAGGCGATGGGCGACACCGTAGCTTCCGACTCTATATACGAGCAAGCCTTGGCTCTCGAGCCGGGAAACATCAACGTGCTAAACAACTATGCCTACTCGCTCTCAGTTCGCAGCAAGGACCTCGACAAGGCCGAACGAATGAGTGCAATTACAATAAAGGAACAACCCGAAAACGGCACTTACCTCGACACTTACGCTTGGGTGTTCTTCAAAAAACGCGAATACAACCTGGCGCTGATGTACATCGAAAAGGCCATCAGCTGCTATGACGACCCAAGTCCGGAGATCTTCGAACACTACGGCGACATCCTGTTCATGAACCAACAACCGGAAAAGGCTGTAGCACAATGGCAAAAAGCGCTCGAACTCAATCCTGAATCCGATTTGCTGAAACGTAAAGTTGAAAACAAGACTTACTTCTATGAATAATCATTTGTCACGCATATTAGCCTGCATCTGCTCATTGGCCTTGCTCGTCGCAGTGCAAGGCTGCCGCTCGTCGATGCAACCCTCGCAATCTGGGACGGCTACCGACATCGACGCTTCGCAAAGGGCGGCAATGATTGTGTCGGCCTACACATCATGGACCAGCTTCGCCACCAGCGGTCGCGTGAGCATCGACAATGGGCGTATTTCTTCGTCGATGCAAATGAAAATCATCCGCAACAAGTCAATCACGGTTTCCATCCGCCCGGTCCTCGGAATAGAGGTGGGACGTATGATGATTACCCCCGATTCGGTGGTCCTCGTCGACAAAATGAACAAGATTTATGCCAGCGAACAGATTTCGAGCCTTACCAACGGCATGCCATTCACCATCGAGGATTTCCAGAACCTGCTGCTCAACCGCTGTTTCGTGGTGGGGCAAGGCACTCTCTCCGACGAACTGCTCAGCCGCATGAACATTACCAGCCTCAACGACGGTGGCATCCGGATTGCCGCTAAGCAAAAGGTTGCCGGATTTGACTACGCATTCATTACCGACGTCAACAACAACGTCACTCGTCTCGAAGCCGCTTCCGACGCCGATGCCAAGCCTTATGCCGTTGACTACTCCGATTTTAAGAGCGGCATTGCGCAATCGCTCTCCATCGACCTCGCCATTGGCTCGCTTTCCACTTCTATTGCGTTCTCGCTCGATGCTTCGCGTATAAAGTGGAACCAAGACGTATTCGAGCCAATTCAAGCTCGCAAGGGTTATCGCCGCGTTGCCCTTATCGATTACATCAAAAACATTAAAATGTGATGCGTCCTCTCTCTCTGTTGCATATTGTCGCTTTTCTGTTTCTGACACTCACTGTGCCGGCAGCCGCCTACGCACAAAACAGCGTGAGCAAGGTCAAGAAGCAGCAACAGCTCATGCAACAGCAAATCAAGGACACTTCCGACAAAATAAAAGCCAACACCAAGCAGGTGAACCGTCAGCTAAATCAGCTTAACTTAATCACCGCCGAAATAACCGAGCAACAACGCGAAATAAATCGGCTTAACGCCCAGCTTAACGCCCTCGACAAGAGGATAAAGCAACTCGATGACTCTATCGCCATGCTCAATGCGCGCCTCGAGAAAATGCGCGCCAACTATGCTAAGGCCGTGAAGCGTATGAGCCGAAAAAGTTCGCTCAACCAACTCATGTTTCTCTTCTCGGCCGAATCGTTCAGCCAAGCGTTCCGCCGTTTCAGATATCTGCAGGAATTTTCCAGTTGGAAAAGCCGTCAGTCGGAACAAATCATTGCTACTCAACGACTTATGGAGAGCGAGAAAACAAAGCAACAAGCAGCTGTCGACGAAAAGCGAGCCACACTCGAATCCATCGATACCAATCGCCGGCAACTTGTCGACCGAAAAAAGAAACAGGCCGACGTGGTGGCTGGCCTAAAGAAGGAGGGCGCCTCGCTCAACATTCTGCTGAAGGACAAGGAACGTCAGGCCAAGAAACTCGACGAGGAACTCAACCGCCTTATTGCCGAGGAGGAGCGAAAGGCAGAGGAACGCCGCCGTGCCGAAGAGAAAGCCGCCGAAGAACGCCGAATTGCCGAAGAGAAAGCTGCACAAGAAAAAGCCACTGAAGAGCAGCGTATGCGCCAACAACAGCTCGAACAGGAGAAAAAGCAAAAAGAGTCAAAGAAACAAGACAAGAAGCCAAAAACCGAAACCAAGCCGAAGCCGCAGGACACCAAGCCTAAGGCCGAGAACAAACCTGACACTAAGCCCAAGCCGCCGGTAAAACAGGCCAAGAAGCTCTCCGAAACCGAGAAAGAGCAACTCCTTACCACGAGTTTCGAACAGGCTAAAGGCCGCATAATGGCTCCGGTGGCATCTTCATACAAAGTGGTGAAACCATTCGGACGACATCGTCATCCAGAACTGAAGCACGTCGAAACCTTTAATGGTGGCATTGACATCGAAGTAGCCGCCGGCACAAAGGCCCGAGCTGTATTCGACGGCCGAGTATCGGCTGTGTTCCAGACCGAAGGATTCAACACGGTCATCATGCTCCGACACGGCAGCTATCTCACCATTTATGTCAACATCCTGCGTGCCGACGTTGCTACCGGACAGGAAATAAAGGCGGGCGATTCGCTTGGCACTATTTTCTCCGACCCCGACGACGACAACCGCACAATTCTTCACTTTGAAGTCCGCAAGGAAAAAGAAAAACTCGACCCACAGCTATGGATTCGTTAGCCCGAAATATCACCGTAATCCCTTACTCCGACGCTTGGCGTCAGGTGTGGAACGATATTGTCAACTCGTCGCGAAACGGCACTTTCATGCATCGCCGCGAATATGTTGAATACCACAGCGATAGGTTTGCCGACTGTTCTCTGTTGGCTCTTCGCGCCGACAAGCCCATTGCAGTGCTTCCCGCAAACCGGGTGGGCTCCACACTCTTCTCGCACCAAGGGCTCACTTTCGGAGGCTGGATTTCATCGGCAAAGGAT
>JBJEKE010000120.1:0-16819 GCA_051878475.1 Muribaculaceae bacterium
TATCGAAACTGAAGGTCACAGTTGCTTCTACATCAATAGCCGATGCCTCATTGTCGGCCCACGAGGCATTTATGGCAATGTCGGCAGGAGCCATTATGCGGGCATGCTTCTTGCACGGTTCGTCGGCACCCCAGCGCAGGTCGAGGTTATAACCGGCAAATACGCTGAACGCCTCCTTGCGGTCGACCTCGGCATGAGGAAACCCAAGTCCATTGGTATTGAGCGGCAGATCCTGCCCAAGCCACATTGAGTCCTTATAATGATAACATACAATGACAAAATCATCGGGATACAGTTCGCGAAGATGTTCCATCGACACAAAACCAGTAGGGCACGACACACACCACATGCCTGTGTATTCCTCCACAAGAGGACGATGCTTGGCAAATGTGTTTAGCGGATGCACCATGCTTGCGCACGCAGTCTCTGCGCCAGTGTTTGGCTGGCCGTTTACCTTAGTGATGCTCACGTTGAACGGAACCTCTACATCGCTGTCCTGCGACGGAAATTCGAGCAGAAACTCGCTACGGGCATCGTATCGGGCCGGAATGGGCTCAGCAAGGTCGATATGTCCGCTTCCTATATCGGCGCCGACAGTATATTCGTAGTCAAGACTCTCAACAGCAGCAGATCCCATGTTGCTGAGAGATACATAAGTAGTAGTTACTCCCGTCTTTGGTCCATAAACCACATTGTCGACAATCGGGCGAAGTGAATGAGGTTCAATGTCATCGCCGGCAAGCACCACACCAATTGCCAAGCTCATTCCGGCAGTCTGGCTTATCGATTGCCAGTTAAGATATACCTTTTCGGTGTGGATATACAATCCGTCGGCATTGACGTCGTTGGTGCACAGCAACGGCTTGTTGTTTGCAGCCCCGCTTTGGGTGATGGTAAAGCTCACGCCCACATACACACCTTTTTCAGTGATGGTGTAAGGTTCAGGGAGCATTAGTTGCATCCATCCGATTTCTTCGGCGGTAAAAGGTATCGAGCAAATGTCGGGAACATTTGTTTTAACGCCGTCAACAGTTTCGAGTTTTAAACTAGTTGATAGCCATGCCGAGCAGTTCTCGGCATCAACGGTGTTTATCGGGAGCAGCAGCCGCGTTATGGTCTTGCCTACCAAACGTGAATCGGCAATACGAATGGCTGCGTCATAGGCCTCCTTTTTCGAGTCGCCGAAATTCAAAAGCTTACGGTCGTCGCCTTTCCAGAAACTGAACAACAACTCACCAGAAGAGGTTGCAGGCTGCTGCGCCTGCACAGCCAAAGGCAATGCAAGCACCAACATAACCGCTAAAACTAATATTTTATATGCTTTCATCGTAAGAGAAGATTATTGCCTTACATACACTTTCTCGGTCTTGTTGCCGTGGCGCACAATGTAGAATCCGGGCTGTGAGACTTGTTTAAGACAGATACCCTGCAGATTATAATACACAAATGGAGCATCGGCATCGTCGGTCTCAACAGCAGTTACACCCGAAAGGCGCGGCACATGCACCTCGTTGGCATTCAACACCTGACGTTCTTCGCTATCGACGAGATATGCCACCACTCTGAGGTTGTCCTTGTTCTGAATCATTGGGTTGCCATCGGTATTTACAGCCTCGGCAACAGTGAAAGTGAAATGATGAGAGTAAGGCACGTCGGCCTCAATAATTGCCGGCAAGCTATTCTCCTCACCTATCGAATAGCTCACCTTGACCGGGACATCATTGAATTTCAATCCTGAAATCTTTGAGCCGGAATTCTTATAAAAATCCAAATCGGAATTCCAGCCAGAGGTCTTGTTGTAGTTGTTGAGTTGAATCCAGTCGTCTCCCTCTCCACAAAGGCTGTCGGCCACAAGGATGTAAGCGATGCGGTAGTTGTGGCTGTCGTGGTCAAGGCTGAATGTTGTGGTAGATTCCACATTAATAACCTTATGGGAGTCGTCGGCCCATTCGGCTTTCACATCGATGTCGGCCGGCGCAAGAATCTCAGCGAATCGTTTCACCACAGCATCCGCTGCAAACACCTTGTTGCTTTGCTGGCCCATATAGGGATCGAAATACTCGGCTCGGTCGATTGTGGCAAACGGGAATTCTGTTACATCAACCGGGAGCACATCTTTGTTGGTGAGGACGTCGCTGGTGTGGAAACTGAGCAGCACGCATTGACCCGGCAGCGACTTCTTTATCATTTCGCGACCAACTGCCTCACGCGGGCACAAATTACACCACAAACCGGTGTAGCACTCAACGAGCGGACGATGCATCGGATAGGTGTTAAGCACCTTCACTATACCCTCATTTGGAGTAACCACATCGCCATTGGCTTCGCCGTTCACCTTGATAATGGTGAAGTTCAGCGGATATTCACCGGCTGCAGCAGGTGTATTAACCTCCAGGTTCATATCGTAATACGCACCGTAGTAGGCTGGAAGAGGCGAGTCAAGAACAACATTACCCTCATACTTTTCGCCGTTGAGGGTGCATTCATAGGCAAACGACTGTACCCCGGCATAACCGTGGTTGAACACGCGCACCGGGACGGTTGCAACAGAACTCTTTGGCACATAAGTCAATTCCGGCACTTTTGCCGAAGCAGCATTGTCAACAAGGCTGCCGCCTGTTATCACAGCCTTGATGGCAAAACTGGCAATCAAGGTCTGGTTTGCTTCCTGCCATCCGAGATATGTCTTAAGGGTGTGAATCCACAATCCATCAGCGTTTCGTTCCTGGGCACACACAAGCGGGTATTTATCGAGGTTAGTGGTTCCTGTTACAGTGAACGTATTGCCGACGAACACGCCCTTCTCTGTAATGGTATAAGGCTCGGGGAGCACTATCTCGTGCCATCCCTGTTCTGAATTGTCAAGTGTATCGGCAAATGCGTCGGGAATGTTACGTTTTACACCATCTATTGACTCCAACTTGAGCTCCGACGACAGCCACACCGACACATCAGCAACGTTTGGCGCATTCACAGGCACAATAATCTTGGTGATTTTGGCACCTACAAGGCCCGGGGCTGTTATGCGTATGGCAGCATCGTAGGTGTCGGTTTTCGAAGTTCCCCATATTCCATAATTTCCTTGGCCTTGATCGAAACAGAACGATATTTCCGGTTCTGTCGTCTCTTCCTCGGCAGCAAGCACCGGCAACTGAAAATTCATAGGCTGCAAGCCAAACTCCATTTCCTGTGCGCCAACAATTGCTGCGCTTGCCAAAGCCATTGCAGCAACAATAGTCTTTCTAATTGTCATTGTCTCAACTATCTGTCATTTTACATTTAAAGCATAAGGCGACAGCCACAAATCCGTGCCGTCGCTTTATGCTTTGATATTATTAATATTACTTGCTTAAATATTTGCGGCTTTCAACCTTACCGTCCTTATAGGTTACTCGCATAATCGAGACACCATTCTTGATGGCTTCCTGTGCCTTACGGCCCAAAACGTCAAAGTATTCAACGTTTACCGGATTTGAACTTTTAGAAGCCACTACGTCATCAACGCCTGAAGTGATTGCATTACCTTGAGGGTCAACGAGGTTTATAGCCGAAACGGTGCGGTTGCCACTCTTATTGTAATAAACCGAACGGATACCGATGCTTTCCGAAGGCGACACATAGAAGCTAATGGCCACATTGCCATTGCTCAAGATGTCGATATCCCAATCGTCTTCAAATGTCACCGGCACTTCAACCATGTCGTCGGCAAGTTCCCAATAGTCATCGGTTGAGAGAGTCATTACCTCACCGTCGGCCTCGAGCTGCCAATAGAGATTGTTTGTATCGAGCGCCACACCATCGACATCTGTTTTGGGTATAGACACTGTTATCATACCATAACCGGAGCCGCTTGCATATGGAGTGAAGTTCACAACTTGCGGAGCAGCAGGAATCTGATCGGCGCCGGTCATCTTGTTGAGGACTGGTGAAGCATACACCTTGCTTGGATTGTTGTAGAAGTTGCGGCCAATGTTGAAAGCAAATGTATCGGCTGATGTGAGTTTGCCCGTTTCAGCATCATAGTCAAAGGTTATCTTTTCCTGGGCAACCTTGGTTTCAACTTCGTCTACAGTCTCTACAGTGTAAGGATATAGATAATAAATCTGCTTGTCGACAGCATAATATGTACGCTCAGAAGGAACAGCAAGAATCTGTATCGGGAATTCCACCTTGCCCTCAGCATTGAGTGAGCCCTTCATTGTTGCCTCTGGCAAAATGGGGTTGAAGCCCTTTATATAGAAATCGTCGCCCACCTTGGCAACACTTACCAACTGGGCAGCTGCTGTGCCGTTTTCCTCGTACGACATACTATACTCCTCAACTACAGCATCGGCAGGGATCTCCACCGGAGTTTCTGTGAGTTCAGTATATGTATAGTTACCATCTCCAATTCCATACCATATTGTCTGGCCACCCATTGTAGCAGCTACGCCCAAAAGCTGTGCCTTGAATTCCTTTGGTGTAGAGAGCACTCCATCCTTATAGTCGAACACGTATTTCGAAGGTTCAAAGTCGGGAACAAAATTGAACATCATGTTTCCGTCGATATCTGCTTCGAGAACAGGATTTACTACAATAGAATAGCACATCATCGAACCGTAAGAATACAGAGCCTGCGGCAATTCAAGGATAATCTGGTCGCCTTCGATTGTACCTTTAAGCCATGTGCCGTCGGGATAGTTATGAGAGTCACCAGAATAGGAGTTGCAGGTGATATCACGGAAATATACGGTCTTTCCATCGGGAGCAAAAGTTAAGCGCAACTGCTCGCCATCTATTTTCTGGTATACCGGCTTCTGGCCATCCATATAGAATGCCTGACGATAATAAATCTTCTCCTCCCCTTCCGGTGCCACCGAAATAATGTCGGAAATTCCGGGAAGCTTGGCTGTCGACGATACAGCTGTTTTTGAAAAGTTGACAACCGATTCAACTTTGGCATTGGTTGGGTTCAATGCACTGGCGGCTACACTAAAAGCCGGTTGCTCCTGCTGCGAATAAGCAGCGCCTACTGTGAGCAATACAGCTGATAAGAATGTAAAAATTTTCTTCATAATGTTACAGTTTTTAATACAGAATATTTATTTTCTCATATTTATTACTTATGATATGTATTTTTATTATTTAGTAAAGATAAAGAACAATTGATAAACCCCTAATAATAATAATAATAATAATAATAATAATAATAATAATAAATATTTGTTAATTTCTGTTATTTAAATATGTATTAATATACCAAGCAGATAGAAAAAGATAGAGCCACCCATATTTGAACTGCACCCCAAAAGTTAGACACAAAACTTTTGGAGTGCTGTTCAATTTCTGGATGGCTCGTAGATTATTTAAGTATAATAAATGATTTTACCTCACTGCTATTGCCTCGATTTCAATACGGGCATCCTTGGGCAGGCGCTTTACCTCAACAGCCGAACGCGCTGGCGCAACGCCCTCGAAATAAGTGGCATACACGCTGTTCATAGCAGCGAAATCAGCCATGTCGGCAAGGAAAACTGTAGTCTTTACCACATTGTCCATTGTAAGGCCAACTTCGGAAAGAATAGCCTTCAGGTTATCGAGCGAGCGTCGGGTGAGCTTCTCAATGTCGTTTTCAACGAAATTACCGGTGGCTGGATCAACGGGGAGCTGACCGGAAATGAATACCATACCGCCAGCTTCTACGGCTTGACTATACGGACCGATTGCTGCCGGCGCACCGGCTGTAGAAATTTGCTTTTTCATTTTAGTGTAATTATTAGTTTCTCTACAAAATTAGCAACTTTGACACGGAGCACAAGAAAAAACAAGCGGAAAAGATTGAGAATCGCCAATAATGACTACCTTAGCGACTACATTAAAAAGTTAAATCAATGATTATCGGAAGTATCGAGCATCCCGAAGCATATTTCGGGCTACATCCGCTTATGAAAGAAGCATTTGAGTGGCTTAAGGCAAATTACAGAACGGCACACGGCAATGGCAACGGCCGAATAGCGATTCTCGGCAACTATCTGTATGCCAATGTGGAAACTGTGAAGATGAAATGCCGCAAAGAGCAACATATTGAGGTGCATAGACGCTTCATCGATATCCATGTGCCTGTCAACAAGGAGGAAACCATCGGCTGGCGATGCACAAAATCGCTCGAAAAGCCCATCGGCGAATACAATGCCGAGCGCGACATAGCTTTCTATTCCGATGTTCCCGATGCGCACTGCGCCATCACTCCGGGGTGCTTTGCTATCGCCACGCCCGACGATGGCCATGCGCCGATAATCGGCGAAGGAGAACTTCTGAAAATATGCATCAAGATTCTTATCGATTATTAACTCGATGATTAAAATACAAACCGAGCCGTGAAGCAACATAGCTACACGGCTCGGAATAATTTTTATGTCAATCGATTATTTCTCGACTTCAACCGATTCTTCAGATTCAACCGATTCAGCTGCATTGTCATACGACAGGTTAGCAGCATCGAATTCATCCTTTGAACCTACAATCAGACGGTCGTATTCACGCAGACCGGTACCGGCAGGAATCAGGTGACCACAGATAACGTTCTCCTTCATGCCCTCGAGAGTGTCGACTTTACCATTGATAGCGGCTTCGTTGAGCACCTTGGTTGTTTCCTGGAACGATGCAGCCGACATAAAGCTTGATGTCTGCAATGCAGCGCGGGTGATACCTTGAAGTATCTGCTCTGAAGTGGCAGGAATAGCATCGCGCACGGTAACGAGCTTGAGGTCGCGGCGCTTGAGCGATGAGTTCTCATCGCGGAGCTTGCGGGCAGTGATGATCTGACCGGGCTTAACCATTTGCGAGTCGCCGGCATCAACCACTACTTTCTTGCCCCAAATACGGTCGTTTTCGTCCATGAATTCACGCTTGTCGACAATCTGCTGTTCGAGGAATCGGGTGTCGCCCGGGTCGAGGATATTTACCTTGCGCATCATCTGGCGCACGATAACCTCGAAGTGCTTATCGTTGATTTTAACGCCCTGCAAACGGTAAACGTCTTGCACTTCGTTAACGATATAGTCCTGAACGGCGGTCGGGCCCTTGATGTTAAGGATATCGGTAGGTGTAATTGCACCATCCGACAGGGCTGTACCGGCACGCACATAGTCGTTTTCCTGAACGAGAATCTGCTTCGACAACGGAACGAGATAACGTTTTTCCTCACCGAGCTTAGAAGTAACGACAATTTCGCGGTTACCGCGTTTGATTTTGCCGAATGTAACCTCACCGTCGATTTCCGACACGATAGCCGGGTTGGATGGGTTACGTGCTTCGAACAATTCAGTAACACGAGGCAGACCACCGGTAATGTCGCCGGCGCCACCCGAAGCGCGAGGAATCTTAACGAATACCTCACCCGGTTCGAGCTGTGCGCCCTCTTCAACCATCAGGTGTGCGCTTACAGGCAGAGTGTAGGTGCGGATAATCTCGCCGTTAGCATCAACTATCTGAGCTTCCGGAGCCTTTGTACGGTCCTTCGACTCGATGATGATTTTTTCGCGGATACCCGATGCCTCGTCAGCCTCAACACGGTAGGTTACACCTTCAATAAGATTCTCGTATCGGATAGTACCATGGGCTTCAGAAACGATGATTGCATTGAATGGGTCCCATTCGCAAATCAGGTCGCCCTTCGACACCATGTCGCCATGTTTCTTATAGAGTTTCGAACCGTAAACGATATTGGCTGTAGTGAGCACCATCTTTGTCTTTGGTTCGATAATACGCATTTCTGCCATGCGGCCAACCACTACGTCGTGAGCCGGTTCCGACTTGTCGGCGTCCTGATTGTTTACCTTTTCAGGTACGTGAACAGTTCGCAATTCGTCGAATTCGAGGATACCTTCGTAGCGCGACTTCAAGTTTGACTTCGATTCAACGTTCGAGGCAACACCACCGACGTGGAACGTACGGAGGGTGAGCTGAGTACCCGGTTCACCGATTGACTGTGCGGCAATAACGCCCACGGCCTCACCTTTCTGAACCATTCGGTTGTTGGCAAGGTTACGGCCGTAGCACTTGGCACATACACCCTTCTTCGATTCGCAAGTGAGTACCGAACGGATTTCAACCTGCTCGATAGGCGATGCACTGATGCGGTCGGCAGCGACGTCGTTGATTTCCTCGCCGGCGGCTACAATGAGTTCGCCGGTAATTGGGTCGACAACATCGTGAACCGAGACACGGCCAAGGATACGTTCGCCCAGAGTGGCAACAACTTCGTCGTTATTCTTAACTTCGGTGCAAACCAGGCCACGGAGAGTGCCGCAGTCTTCCTCGGTAATGATTACGTCGTGAGCCACGTCGACCAGACGGCGGGTAAGATAACCGGCGTCGGCAGTCTTAAGTGCGGTATCGGCAAGGCCCTTACGGGCACCGTGAGTGGAGATAAAGTATTCGAGCACCGACAGGCCTTCCTTAAAGTTGGCCAAGATAGGGTTCTCGATAATCTGACCACCTTCTGCACCACTCTTCTGAGGCTTGGCCATAAGACCACGCATACCGGAGAGCTGACGGATCTGGTCCTTCGAACCACGGGCACCGGAGTCAAGCATCATGTACACTGAGTTGAAGCCCTGCTGGTCAGAAGAGATTTCCTTCATCAATATGTTGGTGAGGTTGGTGTTGACGTGTGTCCAGATGTCGATAATCTGATTGTAACGCTCGGTGTTGGTTATGAAACCCATCGAGTAGTTGGCAAGAACTTCTTCAACCTGTGCATAACCGTCGTTGACGAGCTTTTCCTTTTCGGGTGGAACAATGATGTCGCCAAGGTTGAACGAAAGGCCACCCTTGAATGCCATCTTGTAACCGAGGTTCTTGATATCGTCGAGGAACTGAGCCGAACGGGTAACACCACAGGCCTTGATAACACGACCAATGATTACACGCAGCGACTTCTTCGAAATGATTTCGTTTACGTAGCCAATCTCCTTAGGAACAAACTGGTTAACCAAGATACGGCCCACCGAAGTGTTCTCTACCATCTTGTCGACGAGGTTACCGTTTTCGTCGAGGTCCTTCACAATTACCGAAATTGGTGCATGGAGGGTTACCTTGCCTTCGTTGTATGCAATCTCGGCTTCTTCTTCTCCATAGAACTTAAGGCCTTCGCCCTTGTCGCCCTTGCGGAGCTTACTGATATAGTACAAACCAAGCACCATGTCCTGCGAAGGCACGGTGATAGGTGCACCATTAGCAGGGTTAAGGATGTTCTGCGAACCAAGCATAAGCATCTGTGCTTCGAGCACAGCCTCGTTGCCGAGAGGCAAGTGAACGGCCATCTGGTCGCCATCGAAGTCGGCATTGAATGCTGTACATGCCAATGGGTGGAGCTGGATAGCCTTGCCTTCGATCATCTTCGGCTGGAATGCCTGGATACCGAGACGGTGAAGAGTTGGGGCACGGTTGAGCAGCACAGGGTGACCCTTCATTACATATTCGAGGATGTCCCAAACCACCGATTCCTTGCGGTCGACAATCTTCTTGGCGCTCTTTACAGTCTTCACAATACCGCGCTCAATGAGTTTGCGGATGATGAATGGCTTGTAAAGCTCGGCAGCCATGTATTTAGGGATACCGCACTCGTGCATCTTCAATTCAGGGCCAACGACGATTACCGAACGTGCTGAATAGTCGACACGTTTACCGAGCAGGTTCTGACGGAAGCGGCCTTGCTTACCCTTAAGGCTGTCGGAGAGCGACTTAAGCGGGCGGTTAGCTTCCGACTTTACAGCGCTCGACTTGCGCGAGTTGTCGAGAAGTGAATCGACAGCTTCCTGAAGCATACGCTTTTCGTTGCGGAGAATCACTTCAGGAGCCTTTATCTCGATAAGTTTCTTCAAACGGTTGTTACGGATAATTACGCGACGATAAAGGTCGTTGAGGTCACTGGTTGCGAAACGGCCACCATCGAGGGGCACGAGAGGACGCAAATCGGGTGGGATGACTGGAATAGCCTTGAGTATCATCCATTCCGGTTTGTTGCGGTTCTTCGAAGCACGGAACGACTCAACTACCTGGAGGCGCTTGAGAGCTTCGGTTTTGCGCTGCTGCGAGCCGTCGGTGCTTGCCTTGTGGCGGAGCTCATACGAGAGGGTGTCGAGATCGAGCTCGGCAAGGAGATCATAGATTGCATCGGCACCCATCTTTGCAACGAACTTGTTGGGGTCGCCATCTTCGAGGAGTTGGTTCTCCTTTGGCAGATTGTCGACAATGTCGAGATATTCTTCCTCCGAGAGAAGGTCGAGTTTCGAAACAGTGTCGACTATACCGGGATTGATGACGATATAGCGCTCGTAATAGATTACAGCATCGAGTTTCTTCGACGGAAGTCCGAGCAGATAACCGATTTTGTTAGGCAACGAGCGGAAATACCAGATGTGGGCAACGGGGACAACCAGCTGGATGTGGCCCATACGCTCACGGCGAACCTTCTTTTCAGTAACAGCAACACCGCATCGTTCGCACACAATACCTTTGTAACGGATTCTCTTGTACTTTCCGCAGTGGCACTCGTAGTCCTTCACCGGACCGAAGATGCGCTCGCAGAACAAACCGTCGCGTTCGGGCTTGTAGGTGCGGTAGTTGATGGTTTCAGGTTTCAACACTTCACCACTCGACATCTCGAGAATCTCATCGGGCGATGCAAGTCCTATCGAAATCTTTGAAAAGTTACTCTTTATTTTGTTATCTTTTCTAAAAGCCATATTTGTTTGTTTATAAAGAGTTTATTCGAGCCCCTGCACCCACAATCAAAGGATGCAGGGTTGCTCGTTGTGAAAAATTATTCTAAGTTGATGCTCAAGCCCAAGCCTCGCAATTCGTGCAGAAGCACGTTAAGCGATTCAGGAATACCTGGAGTTGGCATCGGCTCGCCTTTCACGATTGCTTCGTAAGCCTTGCTGCGGCCCACTACGTCATCGCTCTTGATAGTTAATATTTCCTGGAGCACGTGCGAAGCACCGAATGCCTCGAGTGCCCAAACTTCCATTTCACCGAAACGCTGGCCACCGAACTGAGCTTTACCACCCAGAGGCTGCTGGGTGATAAGCGAGTAAGGACCGATACTACGGGCGTGCATCTTGTCTTCAACCATGTGTCCGAGCTTAAGCATGTAGGTCACACCCACAGTAGCCGGCTGGTCGAATCGTTCACCTGTACCGCCATCGTAAAGGTAAGTCTTACCGTAGCGTGGCAGACCAGCCTTGTCGGTCCATTCGTTGAGGTCGTCGAGGCTTGCACCGTCGAAAATCGGGGTTGCAAACTTCTGACCGAGCTCACGGCCTGCCCAACCAAGGACAGCCTCGAAAATCTGGCCGATGTTCATACGCGAAGGCACACCCAGAGGGTTAAGCACGATGTCAACCGGAGTGCCATCGGCAAGGAAAGGCATGTCTTCCTTGCGCACGATGCGCGAAACGATACCCTTGTTTCCGTGACGACCGGCCATCTTATCGCCCACGCCAATCTTACGTTTCTTGGCAATGTATACCTTGGCCATCTTGAGAATACCCGAGGGAAGTTCGTCGCCAATCGAGATATCGTATTTCTTTCTTCTGAGTTCGGCATCGAGTTCCTTATACTTACGCAGGTAGTTGACGATGGTGGCACGAATCATATCGTTCTTGTGTGCATCGTTTGTCCACTTGCTAAGATTGAGGGTGTCGTATTCAAGTTCAGCGAGACGCTCGGCAGTGAACTTGGCGCCCTTTGCAATCTGCTCGTCACCGATAAAGTCCTTCACGCCCTGCGATGTCTTGCCTTCGGTGAGCACAAGAAGCTTGTCGATAAGAATCTTCTTGAGTTCTGACATCTTCTCTTCATACTCTTCGTCGAGCTTAGGCAGGATTGCGTTGGCGGTCTTCTTGGTGGTACGTTTCTTCTCGGCACGCTGGAACAGCTTGGTGTCGATAACCACGCCCTTGAGCGAAGGCGAAGCCTTGAGCGAAGCATCCTTTACGTCGCCGGCCTTGTCGCCGAAAATTGCACGGAGAAGTTTTTCTTCCGGTGTAGGGTCCGATTCACCCTTAGGAGTAATCTTACCGATGAGGATATCGCCTGGAATTACGTGGGCACCGATGCGGATGATACCACGTTCGTCGAGGTCCTTGGTTGCGTCTTCACTCACATTCGGGATGTCGGAAGTGAGTTCCTCGGCACCGCGCTTGGTTTCGCGCACTTCGAGGATGTATTCATCCACATGAACCGAAGTAAGGATATCCTCGGCCACCACGCGCTCGTTGAGCACGATGGCGTCCTCGTAGTTGTAACCTTTCCAAGGCATATAAGCCACCTTTAGGTTGCGTCCGAGGGCGAGCTCGCCGTTTTCGGTTGAATAGCCTTCGGTGAGGATGGTTCCCCTTTCCACGCGTTGACCCTTGTCGCATATAGGACGGAGGTCGATGGTCGTGCTTTGGTTGGTCTTGCGGAACTTAGGGATGTTGTACACTTTGAGAGAGTCCTCAAAGCTGACGAAATCTTCGTCGGGGGTGCGGTCGTAGCGCACCTTGATAACGCTGGCATCTACATATTCAATTACACCCGGACCTTCAGCAGTAATTTGGGTACGCGAGTCGCGGATGAGCTGGCCTTCGAGGCCGGTACCAACTATAGGAGCCTCGCTGCGAAGCAACGGAACAGCCTGGCGCATCATGTTCGAGCCCATCAACGCACGGTTGGCGTCGTCGTGCTCGAGGAACGGAATCAACGCAGCAGCGATAGAGGCAATCTGCGACGGAGCCACGTCCATGAGCTCAACCTCGTTGGGAGCCACAATCGGGAAGTCGGCGTCGAGACGAGCCTTAACCTTGTTGCGGATGAATGTACCGTCGTCGTTGAGCGGAGCATTACCCTGTGCAATGATTTTTCCCTCTTCAACTTCAGCTGCCAGATAAACTACGTCGTCGTTATTGAGGTCGACACGAGAATCGGCTACCTTACGGTAAGGAGTTTCGATGAAACCAAGGTTGTTGATCTTTGCATAAATACAAAGCGAGGAGATAAGACCGATGTTCGGGCCTTCAGGAGTCTCGATAGGACAAAGACGTCCATAGTGGGTATAGTGAACGTCACGCACCTCGAAGCCGGCACGCTCACGCGACAGACCGCCAGGACCGAGAGCCGACATACGGCGCTTGTGAGTCATTTCGGCCAGAGGGTTGGTCTGGTCCATGAACTGCGACAAGGCGTTGGTGCCGAAGAACGAGTTGATTACCGACGACACAGTCTTAGCATTAATAAGGTCGATAGGGGTAAACACTTCGTTGTCGCGTACATTCATGCGTTCACGAATTGTACGTGCCATACGGGCCAAGCCCACACCAAACTGGTTGTAGAGCTGCTCACCCACGGTGCGCACGCGACGGTTGCTCAAGTGGTCGATATCGTCCACATCGGCAGTCGAGCTGATGAGCTGGATGAGATGCTTAATGATTTCAACTATGTCCTCTCTGGTGAGCACTTTCACATCCATCGAGGTGGTAAGACCAAGTTTCTTGTTGATACGGAAACGGCCCACCTCGCCGAGGTCGTAACGCTTTTCGGAGAAGAAAAGGTTGGTGATAACCTCGCGTGCACTTGCATCATCGGGTGGCTCGGCGTTGCGCAACTGCCTGTAGATGTAGTTGATGGCCTCTTTTTCGGAGTTACTGGTGTCCTTGTTGAGGGTGTTGAAAATTATTGTGTAGTCGTTGGTGCTCACATCTTCCTTAAGCAGGAGGATAGTGGTGGCACCCGACTCAATGATGTCTTGAATGTTCTGCTCGTCGAGAACAGTTTCGCGATCAACGACGATGTCGATACGTTCGATTGACGAAACCTCGCCGGTGTCCTCATCGACGAAGTCCTCAAAACGAGTGTTAAGCACACGGGCGGCAAGTTTGCGACCGATGGCTTTCTTGAGATTTGTCTTGTTAACTTTGATTTCTTCTGCCAATCCGAAAATCTCGATAATTTCCTTATCGCTTTCCAGTCCGATGGCACGCAGAAGAGTGGTAACAGGCAACTTCTTCTTGCGGTCGATGTAGGCGTACATCACATTGTTGATGTCGGTGGCAAATTCAATCCACGAGCCACGGAAAGGAATAATGCGGGCCGAATACAACTTCGTTCCGTTTGCATGCACACTCTGGCCGAAGAACACGCCCGGCGAACGGTGCAACTGTGATACCACTACACGCTCGGCCCCATTGATTACAAAAGTGCCCTTCTCGGTCATATACGGAATAGGACCAAGATATACATCTTGAATGACAGTGGCGAAATCCTCGTGGTCGGGGTCGGTACAATAGAGCTTCAGCTTGGCCTTCAAAGGCACGCTGTAGGTCAGACCGCGCTCCAGACACTCTTCGATTGTATAACGGGGAGGGTCGATATAATAGTCGAGAAATTCAAGTACAAAGTTATTGCGTGTGTCAGCTATTGGGAAGTTTTCCGCAAAAACTTTATACAATCCCTCATTTTTTCTTTTTTCAGTAGGTGTATCTAACTGCAAAAAATCACGGAACGACTTCAACTGTATCTCCAGGAAATCGGGATACGGAAGCGGATTCTTTACAGACGCGAAATTAACGCGAGAATTGTTATCTATGTGAACTGACATTGAAAATAAAGTTAAAGGAACTCAAATTTTGAAATAGCACAAAAAGGTTAAGAATCACTATCAAAGAGGATTCTTAACCTATTTACCTGTGGTCAGGCAATATTATTTAAGTTCAACTTCAGCGCCAGCTTCTTCGAGTTGTTTCTTCAAACCTTCAGCATCAGCCTTAGCTAAACCTTCCTTGATTGTGCTAGGTGCACCATCTACGAGTTCCTTAGCTTCCTTAAGACCTTGACCAGTCAATTCTTTTACTAACTTAACTACTGCGAGTTTGCTTGCACCAGCGCTCTTAAGAACTACATCGAAAGATGTCTTTTCTTCAGCAACTGCAGCAGCAGCACCAGGAGCAGCAGCAACAGCAACAGCTGCAGCAGCAGGTTCAATACCGTATTCGTCTTTCAAAATTTGAGCAAGTTCGTTTACTTCCTTTACTGAGAGGTTAACTAATTGTTCTGCAAAAGCTTTTAAATCTGCCATTTTTGTATGATTTAATTGTTTGTTTTTTATTTTTAATTATTCTTTGTTGGAGAGAGTTTCCAAGATGCCATGCAACTTGTTGCCCGACGACTGGAGAGCCGATACGACATTCTTTGCAGGCGACTGGAGCAATGCAACGATATCTGCAATGAGTTCGTTCTTGCTCTTGATGCTTGCCAAAGTGTCGAGTTGGTCAGCACCGAGATATGCACACTCTTCTACGTAGGCTGCCTTGAGTGCTGGAAGCACGTCGTCCTTCTTCAGGAACGATTTGAGGAGCTTAGCAGGTGCGTTACCGGTGTTGCTCAACATCAACGATGTTGAACCCTTCAGAGCCGGATACAAAGCTGAATAATCAACTTCGCTCTGTTCCATGGCTTTGTGAAGAAGTTTGTTCTTCACTACCATCAGCTTGACGTCGCCTTTGAAGCAGGCACGACGAAGGTCGCTGGTCTTCTCGGCATTAAGTCCGGCTGTCTCTACCAAATAAAGTGCGCTATACTCTGAAAGAGTCTTCGCAATCTTCTCTATAATAAGTGATTTATCTTCCTTTCTCATAACTCTTAATCTTTTAATTATTCATCAATAGATTTAGGATCTACCTTGAGACCAGCGCTCATTGTACTTGAAAGATAAATGCTCTTGAGATATGTACCTTTCGCTGTGGCAGGTTTTAGCTTAATCAACGTATTGATAAATTCCTTAGCATTACCTTTAATTTGCTCAGGTGTGAAAGATACTTTGCCAATTGAGGCGTGAACTATACCATTCTTATCAACTTTGAAGTCGATTTTTCCTTGTTTTACTTCTTTAACGGCCTTAGCCACATCAACAGTCACAGTACCGCTCTTTGGATTAGGCATCAAGCCACGTGGACCGAGTACACGACCCAGGGCACCAATCTTACCCATAATAGCAGGCTGAGTGATGATTACATCGATGTCGGTCCAACCGCCCTTGATCTTTTCGATATATTCGTCAAGACCAACATAGTCGGCACCGGCTTCTTTTGCTGCGGCTTCAGCGTCGGCTGCACACAATACCAGCACGCGTACCTGCTTACCGGTTCCGTGAGGCAGCGAAACAACGCCACGTACCATTTGATTCGACTTTCGAGGATCTACGCCAAGACGTACGTCGATATCCACTGAAGCGTCAAATTTTGTAAAGGTAATTTCCTTTACTGTCTCTGCAGCTTCCTTAAGAGTATATACCTTCCCAGCTTCAATCTTCTCTAAAGCCAACTTTTGATTTTTCGTAAGTTTTCCCATGTCAATTGAAGTTTTTAGTTGTTTTCAGGGAACGAACCCTTTACAGTGATACCCATACTTCTCGCTGTTCCAGCAACCATTTTCATGGCTGAGTCTAAAGTAAAACAGTTCAAATCCGGCATTTTGTCCTCAGCAATTGCCTTTACCTGCTCCCAAGTTATCTCAGCCACCTTCTTGCGGTTAGGTTCAGCCGAGCCACTCTTCTGCTTGCTGGCTTCCAGAAGCTGTACAGCTACCGGTGGAGTCTTGACAATGAAGTCGAAACTCTTGTCAGCATAGTAAGTGATAACGACAGGAAGTACCTTGCCTGCCTTGTCTTGGGTGCGGGCGTTGAATTGCTTACAAAATTCCATAATGTTGATACCCTTCGAACCCAGTGCAGGTCCTACCGGCGGTGAAGGATTTGCTGCTCCACCTTTAATCTGTAATTTGATCTGTCCAGCAATTT
>JBJEKE010000121.1:0-4030 GCA_051878475.1 Muribaculaceae bacterium
ATTTGATTTCGTCTTCAGGAGTTACTTCGCTATCTTCAACGATTGCGAGCTCAGTAACCTTGATAGTGTTGAGGATTTCCTCAGGCAGAGCCTCAGGCTGTTCCATTTCAACACGTTCCTGCTCCTCCTCTTCTTCCTCCTCTTCTTCGGCAGCCATGTTGACGTTAACCAGTTCCTGGTTAGCTTCGTCCTTAATGTCTTCCTGGAAGATGAAGTTAGAAACAGTATTGAAAGTGAGACCAACGACGATAATCAGAGCCAAGGCAATGATTACAAGAATCATTGATTTATTATGACGCTTGTCGGAATTCTTACGAAGGTCGTAAGCACCATATTCCTGATTTCGTCCTTCGAATACCAGGTCGCGCCACTCTTTTGATGAAAGATCTACATCTTTAGACATAATTCAAAATCATTTAAATGTTAATAAAACTACGACCTGTCATCAATTACCTCCGAGGTGTTTAGCCTTGAGTTCCATCATCATAGCAGAGTCAACAGCGTTGATTCGGTCGATTTGGTAACGGCTGATACTGTTAATCTGCATTTCGTCGAGAGCGTTGATAAGGTTTTCATACGATGCGTTAGGGGTGGCCTTGATGATTACGATAGGACGACTAACAGTAGAGTCGTTACGAATCTCCTTGGCGCGAGCCTGATATTCATCGTCTTTAATTTCCTTATTACGCCAGTGTACTTTAAGTTCGTTGATACGTTCAATAACCTTTTTGTTACGATCGTGCAAGATTTTGCGGATGCCGCGAGTCTCGCCGTTTTCGTTGCCGAGGAATTCAGTTTCCTGCATTTTGTTATTGTCGATACGTCCGTCCTTATCAGCGTCGGTGATGTCGGGTTGGCCTTCGTAGTAATAAACGAAGTCTCTCTTGACAGTGCCTTTGAGCATTTTACCTGTCAGTTCGTCCTTAACATCCGGGTTACGTTCGCTATCGAGAATGCTAGTGATAGCTTCAGATTGCTTTACTTTAGTTTGTTCCGATTTATCAACCTTCTCATTAGTAGGCAAACTAATTTGAAGGGTCTGAGATTTGATCATTGTGGTACAAAGCATGAAGAAAGTAATCAAAAGCATGTTCATGTCCACCATCGGGGTAAAATCGACGCGGACAGTCATCTTTTTCTGGTGGCTTTTACCTTTACCACTTGATTGTTCTACTTCTGCCATAATTAATCTTCCTCAGTTTTTAATGCGGTCATTAAACTAAACTTATTCATCTTCAATGTCTGGAGGTTATCCATAACGACATTTACAATTTCATAAGGAGTATCCTTGTCAGCTTTGATTGATATACCGGCACCGGTCTTGATGGCTTCGGTTAAGTTGCCATTCGAAGAGTTGTAGAGTGCACGCATCCAAATCTGGAATTCGTTTGGATGGTCAAGATCTTGATTGATATTGATAGGAATACCTGCAAGCGGGTTCTTGTTAGGATCGAGGGTCTCATCTTGCTTAGCAACATCGAGGTCCAGGAATTCTCCTAACTTAGCGATAGGATATCCGAAAGAAGCGACCTTACCGAAAGCGTTAACCTGAGCTTGAGTGAACTTAACAGGGCTAGCCTTATGATACTTGTTGTATTCGTTCATAACGGCAACGATAAGTTCCTTGCGCATGTTTTCGCTTGAATAAGTGGTATCGGCGTCACCAGCAATCGAAAGGAATACCTGACCTTTAGGGCTAATCAGAATGTTGATTGAGTTCTGATCAGGCACCTTGAGCTCAGATACAGATGCTGGAGTGTTAACGATAACCGGCTCTTTCTGTAGGAATGTAGATGTCAACATGAAGAAAGTAAGCAAAAGAACAGTAACGTCACTCATCGCGGTCATGTCGATGAACGTACTCTTCTTTTTGATTTTAACTTTTCCCATATTCTTGGTTTATTTCTTGTTGATTTTTAAAAGATAATCTACACTCTGTAACAGTGGATTAGTGAGTTGCAGAGAAAGTTGATACGATAGTGAAACCTAACTCATCGATTGCGTAGGTCATGTTATCGATCTTGTTTGTAAAGTAGTTGTAGAAAATAACAGCGAATGCACCGGTAGCGATACCAGAAGCAGTGTTAACAAGTGCCTCAGAAATACCGATAGAAAGAGCGGTAGAGTCAGGAGCACCTGATTGACCCATAGCCTGGAACGACTTGATCATACCCAATACAGTACCGAGAAGACCGAGGAGAGTACCAAGAGTGGTCATTGTAGCGATAATAGGAAGGTTCTGCTGCAGAGAAGGCATTTCGAGCGCAGTAGCCTTTTCAACTTCGTCTTGGATGATAACGAGTTTCTGTTCCTTAGAAAGAACTGTGTTCTTGTCCATTTCGTCGTACTTAACGAGAACTGCGTCAACGATAGCACCGATCGAACCTTTCTGCTTTGCACAGAGCTGACGAGCACCAGCGATGTCGTTCTTTGCGAGAGCTTTCTTGATGTTCTCTACAAACTTGGCGATGCTGCCGCTACCCTTTGCTGATGCAAGAGCAAACCAACGCTCAACAGCAAGTGTTATTACAGTTAAGAACAGACCTTGGATGATAGGTACAACGAAACCACCTTCGTATACAGTACCGAGCAGGTTAACTGGACGATGGCTATCCGGGTCGAAGTTTGCTGGATCACCATAGAGGAACAAGTAGATGCAGACTGCAATGATGATACAAGCTACGATTACTAAGAACGCATTCTTAATACCGCGAACTTTGCTTTCCACCTTTTTGGCAGAAGTGTTTTGCTTTTGAGCTTCCATAATTAAATAATAAAATAATTGTTAGTTGATTATTAATAAATAATTAATATGTTGTTAATCAATTAATTGCCTTGATTGTATATTTTGGTTTTTAATTCTCGGACTTCTTTATCGTGGCATAGATTACAAGCGTTTAATAAAGTGGCCCATCCAGTTTCAATAACGAATTCTCACTTTGAATTCGCTCGAAATTTCATAAACAACCGCCTTTATACTTCAATTACTATGGCAAATGTATTATAAATATTTCAATGTTACAACGAACAGCAATATTTTTTATTAAGATTTTATCCATTTTTTAAGTTTTATTTATGTCTTTGCCACAAAAAACATTGTTGACAACACAAGAATACGGGGTCCGACAGCATTTTTGCCGTCGGCCCCGCTTAAAAAATGTTTTTATAATCTGTAAGAATTAAAGGATACCTTGAGCCATCATGGCATTGGCCACTTTCATGAAACCGGCCACATTGGCACCTTTTACATAATTAATATAGCCCGATTCGTCCTGTCCATACTTGCGGCACTGCTCGTGGATATCGGCCATGATGCTGCGCAGCTTGGCGTCAACTTCCTCGGCACTCCACACCAGTTTCTGCGAGTTTTGTGCCATTTCAAGGCCGGAAACCGATACACCACCGGCATTGGCAGCCTTTCCGGGTGCATAAAGGATGTGAGCATCGAGGAATGCGTGCACGGCTTCGGGTGTAGACGGCATGTTGGCGCCTTCCGATACTGCAAAGCAGCCGTTGGCCAGCAGCATGCGGGCATCGTCGCCGTCGATCTCGTTCTGGGTGGCAGATGGCATAGCGATATCGCACTTAACTTTCCATGGGCGCTCGCCTTCGAAGTATTCACAACCATATTCCTCGGCAAATTCACGGATACGGCCACGATAGAAATTCTTAAGCTTGAAGATGTAGTCGAGCTGTTCGCGGGTGAGGCCTTCAGGCACATAGATTGTGCCATTGGAGTCGCTCATGGTAACAACCTTCGCCCCGAGCTGAAGAAGTTTGTCGGCAGTGTATGTGGCCACATTTCCCGAACCGGAAATTGCAACTGTCTTGCCCTTGATGTCGATGCCTCGAGTGGCAAGCATATTCAGCAAGAAGTAAACATTGCCGTATCCGGTGGCCTCGGGACGCACACGCGAGCCTCCGAATTCCAGGCCCTTTCCGGTGAAAGTACCGGTGTTTTCGCGTGCAAGTTTTTTATACATGCCATACATATACCCTACTTCGCGACCGCCTACGCCAATGTCGCCAG
>JBJEKE010000122.1:0-4004 GCA_051878475.1 Muribaculaceae bacterium
TATTTGAACGTGCATGGATTTACTATTGCCTCACCAAAGGTATGGTGGTGGCGGTTAACACCAATCCTAAGGATATTCAGACCATTATCCGTGAGGTGCAGCCAACAGCAATGTGCAGTGTGCCGCGATTCTGGGAGAAGGTGTACACAGCCGTGCAGGATCGCATCTCGCGCATGAACTTCTTCAAACGCCTGCTCGTGAAGTGCGCGCTCAAAACCGGAAAGGTGCGTAACCTCGACTATCAGCGCACCGGCCGACGCGCGCCGATGTTTGTGGAGATGGCATACCAGTTTTTCGAAACACGTATATTCAAGAAGCTGCGCCGTGTGATTGGTGTGGAGAATGCTCATTTCTTCCCAACAGCCGGTGCCCCGCTTTCCGATAATATCACCACGTTCCTTCACAGCGTGGGCATAAACATTGTTGTCGGTTATGGCCTGTCGGAAAAAACTGCGACAGTTACCTGTTTCCCTACCCACAACTTCAAAATCGGCACCATCGGCACGCCGCTTTCTAACCTCGAAGTGAAGATCGACCCCGATACCAATGAAATCCTCGTAAAGGGCCCATCGGTGATGAAGGGTTACTACAACAAGCCCGAGGAAAACAAACGTGCATTCACCTCCGACGGTTTCTTCCGTACCGGTGATGCCGGATATATCGACGCTGAAGGAAATGTTACCATGACCGAGCGAATAAAGGACCTCTTCAAGACTTCGAACGGTAAATACATTGCTCCTCAGGTGCTCGAAAGCCGTCTCGGCGAGGACAAGTTCATCGACCAGGTGGCCGTCATCGGCGACCAGCGCAAATTCGTCACAGCTATCATTATCCCGGCTTATGAAATGCTGAAGGAATATGCTGCCGAACATAGCATTAAATATAAGTCGATTGAAGACCTGGTGAAGAATTCCGACATTTACACCATGCTTGAAGCCCGTATCAACGAGTTACAAAAGAATTTTGCCCAGTTTGAGCAGATTAAGCGATTCACATTACTCCCGCATCCATTCACCATGGAGACAGGCGAGCTCACTAATACCCTCAAAATTCGCCGAGCCGTTATCAACAAACTCTACAGCCGCGAAATTGAGGCTATGTATGCTTACTAATAACAAGTTAACTTAATATGATTACCCAAGAACAATTAAAAGAGACTTTAGAACGCAAGTTGGCGTTGAGGAGGTATCTTTGACATCGACAACAAGAAAATACAAGTAGAAGAGGAAGAACTCCGAACCCATGTGCCCGATTTCTGGGAACACCAGAAGGAGGCTGAGGCTCAGATGCGAAAAATCAAGCAGCTGAGGTTCTGGATTGACGGTTATGCCGAGGTCGACAAAATTTGTGGCGAACTCGAGCTGGGTTTTGATTTCGTGAAGGAAGGTCTCATTGAAGAGGCTGAACTCGACGACATTTATGCCCGCGCTGTGGCCCTGATTGAGAACCTTGAACTCCACAACATGCTCCGACAGGAGGAAGACAAGCTGGGTGTGGTGCTCAAAATCAACTCCGGCGCCGGTGGAACCGAAAGCCAGGACTGGGCACAGATGCTCATGCGCCTTTATCTGCGTTGGGCCGAGAAGCATGGACATAAGACGTCGATTGCCCAACTGCTCGAAGGCGATGATGCCGGCATAAAGTCGGTGACAATCAACGTCGAAGGCGACTATGTGTATGGCTACCTCAAGAGCGAGAACGGTGTGCATCGCCTGGTGCGCGTATCGCCATATAACGCCCAGGGCAAACGCATGACTTCGTTTGCCTCGGTATTCGTTACTCCTCTCGTCGACGATACCATCGAAATCAACGTTTCGCCCGCATGCGTGTCGTGGGATACGTTCCGAAGCGGAGGTGCCGGCGGACAGAATGTGAATAAGGTGGAGTCGGGTGTGCGTCTGCGTTACAAGTACAAGGACCCCTATACCGGTGAAGAGGAGGAAATCCTCATTGAAAACACCGAAACCCGCGACCAACCTAAGAACAAAGAGAACGCCATGCGACAGCTCAAGTCGATTCTCTACGAAAAAGAACTTAATCATCGCCGCGCCGAGCAGCGCAAGATTGAGGACAGCAAGATGAAGATTGAATGGGGCTCGCAAATCCGCAGCTATGTGTTCGATGACCGTCGCGTGAAGGACCATCGCACCGGCTATCAGACCTCCGACGTAAACGGGGTGATGGATGGCGACATCGATGCATTCATCAAGGCTTATCTGATGGAATTCTCAGGTGCCAACGAACAATAACATGACAGCCATGGCTGAACATTTGACTATTATTAAGGTAGGCGGAAAAGTGGTTGAGGAGCCTGACACACTGGCAAGGCTCCTCGACGATTTCGCCCGTATTGACGGCCACAAGCTGCTTGTACACGGCGGCGGCCGCTCTGCCACCAAGATGGCGGCCCGTCTGGGGATTGAGACCCGTATGGTCGACGGCCGGCGCATCACCGACGACGATATGATTGATGTGGTGACGATGGTGTATGGCGGTCTGGTGAACAAAACCATCGTGGCTGCCTTGCAGGCACGTGGCATTAATGCCCTTGGTGTGACCGGTGCCGACATGAACCTGCTGCTCAGCGACAAGCGTGTGCCAAATCCCATCGACTACGGTTGGGTGGGCGATGTACGCAGCGTCGACGGCAACCGGTTTGCGCAGCTAATCAATTCTGGTATAGTGCCTGTGGTGGCGCCATTGACCCACGACGGCCTGGGACACATACTCAATACCAATGCCGATACCATGGCCGGCGAGACTGCCAAGGCTTGTGCTCGCCATTTCGATGTGTCGTTGGTGTTCTGTTTCGAGAAAGAGGGAGTGCTGCTCGACGAGAATAACCCCGATAGCGTAGTGCCTCGCCTCGACCCTGAGTTGTATGCCCGGTTGAAGGCCGACGGCATTGTTGCGGGTGGCATGATTCCAAAGCTCGACAATTCGTTTGCCACTCTGCGTGGCGGCGTCAAGGAGGTGGTGATAACCAAGAGCGACAATCTTGCTGACCTTTCCCTTGGCACCCATGTGGCGCTCTGACACACTATTCCATGGTTATGGTGCACAATCGAATAGAATGGCTGTCGTTGCTGCGGGCTCTCAACATAGTGCTTGTGGTTATGTTCCATGTGGTGCTCATAGATATGTCCACCAGCGACAACCATCCTTTCTGCTCACAGATTACTGCACCGTTGCTGCCGGTGCGCATGCCGCTGTTTATCTTCATTTCCGGCGGTTTGCTTTTTACAAGCCGCATCGCAAAAGGGTGGGGCACCGGTGCACTATACCTTGACAAGCTAAAGCGTATCATGGTGCCGTTCCTGTTTTTCGTCACGGCACTATTTGCATTCAAGGCTGCGTTGAACAGTTTTGTGAAGACTCCGGTTGAGTTGTCGCTGTCGTCGTTTGTCGAGTCGTTTTTCTTATATTATGGCCATCCGTCGAAGCCGCTCTGGTTCTTGGCAGCATTGATGCTTATGATGCTCTGCTATCCGCTGTTTGTGCGGGCGTGCCGCAGCACTGTGGCCATGATAGCTGTGGCCGTGGTGTCGGTGGTGGCATATTTCCATTATCCCGAATGGTTGCAGCAGCACAACTATTTCTGTATTGGCTCCATTAACCGTTATTTCCCGTTTTTCTACTTTGGTATACTCTTTTTCCGCTATTCGCTCTATCGTTGGCTCGACAGCATTGTGGTGCTGGCACTGCTTGTGGCTGCTTATGTGCCGTTGATGCTTTATGATGTGTCGTTGCTCACCTCGATAGTGGGAATCTTGATGATGTGCTCGCTGGCAATGGTGCTGGCTCGCTACATTAAGCGCGGCTATCACACCATAGGCGACTACATCTATCAGATATACCTCATGTCGATATTCTTCCAAGGCTTTGTTGAGATTGTGCTGTGGAAAATGATGTTCTACAATGAGCAGCTGTTTGCCCTGTTCTATCTGCTCAACGTAGCGGCCGGTGTGGCGATGCCTATAGTGGTGGCCAAACTGGTGGAGCGT
>JBJEKE010000123.1:0-4001 GCA_051878475.1 Muribaculaceae bacterium
TCGCTGCTCCCTTTTGCTTCGGTGTAAAGGATATGGAAACGGTCGAGCATATCCTTTACCTTTATCTTATACTGGTCGGTAAACACCTCACGCCCATCAAGATATTCGTATGCTGCAAGCTGGTCGTTGGCCAGCAGCCGCATGATTATGCGGAAGAGGTTTTCCTGATTTTCTGTCGATTCTTCGGGATAGTACAGTGCCATGTTTTTCGCCTTCGACAGGTCGAGCGAACGATAAATCACGCGCATCCATGTGAGGTCGGCTTCAGATACGGGAGTATACTCGTAGAACGACTCCATCCGTTGTGTGATGTTAGGTCCGGTCGACTGTTTTTCGCGCCGTGTCTCGCCGGCACGACGTCGGGTGATTGCCCCGGCCTTGCTTTCGTCCTGTGCCCAGCCGTCGAAAGTGAAAATCGCGACTAATGCTATCAGTAATAGGGATTTAAACGTTTTCATATACTTAGTAACGAATCATTTTCAAAAAAAATCAGTTCACAATCACCTCCATTGGCGATATAGTACGCTCGATGCCGTCGGGGCCTACAGCTCTTACACGCGATATGTAGAAGCGCTTTCCTCGCGAGAGTCGGCGGAAACTGTCTTTCTGGCGCTGTGAGAAGTTGGCGCCGTCCGACACTTCGGGAATGGCATTGCCCATTGAATCGAAGAACACTGTCTCGAAACTTATCACGCGGAAGCTGATGTTGAGCAAATCGTCATCGATAGCGGCGGCTATGCCCGGTGCCTGCAGCAGAAGTGTCTTGGCAAACGGCTTGCTGCCCTTATATCGGTCGGTGTTGCCCTTTCCGTCGGAAAATGCAATGTAAGGTGTCGGGTCGGGGAGTTTCCTCACTCGGAATGTGGTTGAAGCCACTGTCTGTGTGCGGCCATCTATGCTGGCTGTTACCGACACCACTGCCTCGGCTCCCACCTTTGTTGGCTTAGCTACCCAGGTGTCGCCCTTGCGTGTGAGCGTGCCATTGGTCATCGATGCCGAGATAGCGTTGGTCGGGATTCCTGGCACGGCTATTGAAATGGGGTTGTCGATACCGGCATACAGCACGTTCATCATCGTTGCCGACACTGTTGCCATCGGTTCTATCACAGTGTACGACGAACTGAAGTCGAGGCGGCTTGATGTTCCGTCGCCGCGTGGCACTTCAATGTAGCCGTTGTAGTCGAACTCGCCGGTGCGGCCGGTTACCACTTCGTAAAGGCCTCGGTCGTTGTCAAGTTTGGTGCCGTTGACGAATACAACCGGTCGCTGAGTGGTGTCGACGGCTGCAAGGACAATGTTGGCAGTGTATTTGCTGCCGCGCATCACATTGCGCGACGATGGGATTACGAATGCCGATACCTCGTTTACACGCACATCGCCTGCATCGACGTTGGTGAGCAGCGTGTTGAGCGCTTCGCCCTCGGCATAGCGCACATCGTTCTGTATCTTGGTGAGCAGTGCCACAGCGGCTACCACCGGCATGTTGTCGAACAAGCCCTCTTCCCAAGAACTGTCGGAAAGGGTGCCCTTCTGGCGGCGGTCGCGGGTGGCCAAGGCATTATCTATGTTCTGACGCTTTACGCTGTCGGTCATCAGCGATGTCACGTATGTGCGGTAATCGTCGATTTGCTTGCGCAATGCAGTGCCGCGCATGGTGGTGGGCGAAAGCATTACAATCGATGCTGCGTCGAGGTTGTCGAGGTTCTTAATGTTAAGCACGTCGGCATCAGAGCCATCGGCCACAGCCACAATGTCGTGCTTGATAGTCTCGATGTCGTTGAAGAGCGAATCGGTAATGGCGCGCAATTCAGTTGCCTTGTCAAACCATGCTCCCACCTTTTCGGGGTTTTTCTGCATGAAGGCCTCCAATTGTCCGAAGATTGCCTTGTTTCGCTCGTAAAAGTTGCGGTTTGTGCGCACCAGTCCGGATTCCACCTGATTGAACCCGTTAAGGACGTCGCTCGACACGTTCAAGGCAAGCATTGCCGTAAGGACGATATACATAAGGTTTATCATCCTCTGTCGGGGCGACATGCGCATTATGTTTTGTGAACCGGCCATCAGTTACGTTAGTTATTAGTAGTTGGATTGGAATTGGTCGTTTCTCTTCTCGGCTTCACGGATAATGGTGTTTACGTCGTCGGCGCCTTGCTGCATCATGCCCGGCATAGCTCCGGGATTATACATGTTCACAGTCATGGCACGAAGCATTTTTTCGTACACACTGTTAAGCTGCTTCATGTAGTGAGCCATCTTTTCGGTTTCCTCGCAGTAGCTGATGCTTTCGCGTGCCGATTTCTCGTACATGTCGCGAATGTCCTTCAGTCCTCGGTTCACACGGTCGATGCTGTCAAGCTGCGAAGAGATGCTCTTGAGCTGTATCTCGTAGATGGTGTTCAATCCGCCGATGTTGCGGTTGAGGTCGTTCATCTGCTCGACATATCCGTTGGAACTCTGGCTTATGCTGCTACTGTTTTCGGTAATTGCGCGGTAGCTGTTGAGAAGAACTGTCGATACATTGTTAAGAGCCTCAGTGGTGGCACGCAGGTTTTCCATCTGCTCGGCAATGCCTGAAATCTGGGTGAGATATTGCTGGGTGGCATCGGTGAGTTCGGCCATGCGCGAGAGCTGGTCGCTGGCTGCTGCCATCTTGGCAATGCTTTCCGAGAGCGATTGGGTGTCGGCCTCGCTGAGTTCGATGCCTTGAGGTATGCCGGCTGCTCTGCGGGCCTGTTCGCCGCTCACTGTCGGACCTTGTGCTCCGCCCAGATTGGCTCCTGAAACATTTGCACCCCCTACAATCACTGTGCCGCCGGGGCCACCATGGAAGTCAGGACGGTCCTCCGGGTCCTTGGTGTCGAGTACGGGGAACACCTCTTCCCATTTATATTCTCGGGCTGGACGGTCGAATGCTGTGAGCACAAACATAAGCACCTCGGTGCCCATACCTATCGACAGCAGCACGCTGCCGCCGGGAAGGTGTAGAATCTTGAACAGTGCACCCCAGATTACAACTGCGGCACCAATACTGTATGCGAAGTTGAAGAAACGTTGTCCTTTCTCACCTGAGAGGAATTTCTCTACAACATTTTTATATCTTCTGATTTTTCCCATTTTCCTGAAATGTTTTATTTGGCGTATGTGTTATTTTTTACCGTTACCTTTTGCAAATCCTATCTGCGAGCGTACACATCTGAAACCTATGTAGCTGCGCTGCTCGTTCTGGTACTCCCACATGCGGAGGTCGCTGCGGATGTCCTTTGCAACATCTTTCCACGAACCCCCACGCACTATCTTGCGCGACATCTTGTAGGGGTCTTCCTTTGCTACACGATATTGGTATTCGGGGTTGAGGTCGCTGGTGAGCTTGTTGATGCTTTCGGTGTAGGCGGTCGATGTCCATTCGCTCACATTACCGGCCATGTCGTACAGTCCGAAGTCGTTGGGCGAGTAGGTTCCCACTTTCGAGGTTATCAGATTGCCGTCCTTCACGTAGTTGCCTTCCATCGGTTTGAAGTTGGCATAGAAGCATCCCTCTTCGGCCAGTGGAAGGTCGCCTTCCCATGGATACATGTTGTCGTTGGCGCCGGCGCGGGCTGCATATTCCCATTCGGCCTCGGTGGGCAGACGGTAGGGCTCTACATACACTCCTTGCTTGCCCAGCGAGCGGCGAAGATACTCGGTGCGCCATGCGGCAAATGCGTTGGCTTGCTCCCAGCTTACACCCACCACCGGATAGTCGTTGTAGCCGGCGTGTGAGAAATAAAGACGAACATAGGGTTCGTTGTATGCATTCTCGAAATCGTTAACCCAACAGGTGGTGTCAGGGTATACGTTCACTATGTAGGTGTTGAGGAAATCGAAGTCGCCGGTGAGTTCGCGGGTGATGGTTTCACGGACGATTACGCCATCGTCGTTAATGTATGCAGTGTCCTTCGAAATCATCGGGGCGGTTGCGTCAGGCGTGATGTCGGTGTTATACACTCTGCGAGCCGGGTCCT
>JBJEKE010000124.1:0-3981 GCA_051878475.1 Muribaculaceae bacterium
ATAGGGATTTCTCGATTTCTTCTAAATCGTGTTGAAGTTGTTTGTCATATGAAATACGCTCTTCAATGGTTTTGCAGGCATGTAGCACAGTGGCATGGTTGCGCGATAGCTTAAGACCAATGGTTGTAGATGACAATTTGGTGTGTTTCTTTGCAAGAAACATCAGGATTTGCCGAGGATCGGAAATTTCGCGTTTGCGCGACTTGCCGTACATGAGGTCTGTATCTATGCCATAATATGTGCCAACGGTTTCAGCAATGAAATCGAAGTTCATTTCCTTCTTTGGGACTTTTACTGAATTGGCTATCACCGCTTTAGCCATATCGATGGAAATGTCGACATTCAAGAAGGTGGCACGCGCGATAATCGACGAAATAATACCTTCCAGTTCGCGTACGCTGTTGGTAACGCTGTTGGCTATATAATCAATGATTTCGTTCGGAATCTGAAGACCGTCTTCACCAGCTTTCTTTTCAAGAACCTGGCGGCGTAGCGCATAGTCTGGTTGGAAAAGTTCGGCTGTTACGCCCCACTTGAAACGTGAGATTAAGCGAGGAATTATGCCGTCGAGACTTACCGGTGGGCAATCGCTTGAGAGTATCAATTGCTTTTGGTTCTGGTGGAGATGGTTGAATATGTGGTAAAAAGTGTTTTGAGTACTTTGTTTACCAGCAAATTCCTGGATATCATCAATAATCAACACATCAATACTTTGGTAAAAATTGATGAAGTCGTTGATTTGCTTGTTGATGACAGCCGTGGTGTATTGACTTTCAAACTCGCGTGACGTTAAGTATAAAACTCTCTTATCCGGCGTCAGCTCTTTTATTTTTATGCCGATTGCTTGGATTAGGTGGGTTTTGCCTACACCTGTCGGGCCGAATATCAGCAAGGGGTTAAATGTCTTGCATTTCGGGTCGGTGGCAATGGCTTCGCCTATACTCAATGCTAGCTTGTTTGATGAACTGCCACAATAATTCTCAAATGTGTATCTGGGGTTGAGCCGGCTGTCGATGTCTGGATAGTCATGGCATGCAAATGGGTCGCTCGGGCCTTGCATTTGACGTTGAACCCTGTTGTTTATTGTGGTGTTATCCTTAGGCGCGTCGATTTTTATATTGGTCGACTTGTCGTTGCTTACTACATCGAGAGTATATGTCAACTTATTGAAGCTGCTCCCATACACGTGCTTGATGCTTTTTGCAAGTAGATTGATATACTGGCTCTCAATTCGCTCGATAAAGAACTGGGAAGGCACTGAAAGCAGGAGACGTCCTTCGGAATAATCGACTGACTTTACAGGTGCAAACCAAGTGTCGAACTGCGCTTGCCCTATGTTGTCTTTGATTATTGAAAGACACTTATTCCATAATTCTATGTGGTTGCCTTGAGCCATTATTTTATTATTGCCTTTTATTGACGATACAAAATTTGCAATATTATTTTAATAAAACAATGCGAGAAAAATTTGGAATTATTGTTTATTGTCTAACATGTTGATTTATAGATGTGTGCGTTTGTTGTTTGAATTTACAGATTAAAAATTTCATATTTCGTTTTATATACCTTTTAATCAACAGTTTAGGCTATGAATTATCATTTGATTGTCTTTCGTAATGTGCTGTTTGCGTGTTTCTGTAACTTGTGTTTCGATTCATTACAATAATCACTTATTTAGAATGAATCTAAATAAGTGATTATTGACTGTTTAGAGGTTAGAATAATTTGAAGTTTACATATTTTTTAGGATGTTTCATCAAGTCGATAAGAAGTGAATCCACATTCGATATGGTTGTGTTCACGTGGTCGTAAAGTCCACGGTCGTTAAGCAGTAGGCCGATTGAGGAGTCACTTGAGTTGAGTTTGTCAGTCATATCAGCCAGATTGCCCGTTACGTGCGAGAGATTGGCGATTGTGCTGTCGATTGGCGCCGATTTGAGTTGCGCTGTAACTGAAGTCAAGTTGCCGGTAATGCTGTCAAGATTGTTGGAAATACTCACTACATTATTTAAAGTGGCTGGCAGCTGGTTGTTCGACATCCGGTTAAGTGCTGCGGTTGTCCTTTCAAGGTTTGCTGTAATTGCGTCAAGACGTGTTATTGAAGTTTGCAGCGATGGATTAGAAAGCAATGCGTTTACATTTGTCAGGATGCTGTCGAGCTTTGGCAGCAGTGCTGTAACATTAGGCATTACTGAGGCCACGCCGTCCATAAGTCCGGATTTTACTTCGCCTGGAATCTCCTGTCCCATTCTATATGTTTCAGTGGTATTGTCGGACAATGCAATCTCAATTGATGCAGTGCCCAAAAGGTCACTTGACAGTAGTGCTTTCGAGCCTGTTGGAATTAGAAAATCCTTGTCAAGCGAAATTTCTACGCAAACTTTGCGGTCGGTGTTGTCATAAGATATGTCGCGTACCAAACCTATCTGGAATCCGTTGACGGTTACAGGGGCCGATACTGCCAATCCTGCAACGTTGTCATACTTTATTGTGTAATAATTTGCTGGCTTAAACACATTGACTCCTTTAAGGTATTCAATGCCAACAAAGAGAATTATCAAACTGATAATTGCTGAGAGCCCTATGGCTGCCTCTTTTGATAGTAATTTCTTCATATTCAGTTAAATCGTTTATTGTCTTTGAATTTTATGATAAATGCATCTTTGTAGATGCCTTTTATTTTCCGTAATATTCTTTGCGCTTCTTCCTGGTCTGGGGTATTGCCAATGGTATATTTATAAAGGCCTCCTTGCTTGTAATACGAAACGTTGTCGATTCCTTTCAGCCGTTTGTCAGATTCTTTCAAAATAGTGGGTGACGTTAGGAATTGCACGCGATAATATATTGTTTCGGGATTAACGGATTTCGTTGCGTTTGAGTTGTCGGTGTTTTGTGCGCTTTTGTCCAATTGTTTATTACTCTTGGCGCTACGGCTTTTCTTGTCGGATTTCGATGCATCCTTTTTGGTTTTGTTGTTCTTCTTGTTGCGAATTGAAAGCTCCGGGTTGAATTCAGAATTCTCTTCGACGATGCTTTTCAAAATAGCGTTGGCGTTATTGTCGGCATCTGCAGCCGATTGGCCGTTTTCTTCCGGCTTATGACTTTGCTCATCTTGTTGCACCGTCTTTTGTTTCTTCTCCTTGCTGTCATCTTTTTGCTTCGCGTTGCTGTTGTCGCTCGATGCTAGGGCTACCCGTTGGTCGTTTTGGGCTTTGTATTTTGCAACGGCATTGAATATGGCTTTTGCAAGTTGCTTCTGCCCTTTTTCCGATTTCAGGTATTTTTCCTGAGTGGGATTGCAGATATAATCGAGTTCTACGAGAACCGCCGGCATACTTGTTGCTGCAAGCACCCAGAATCCTGCTTGCCTTACGCCTTTGTCTGTACGGCTGGCTGTGGTGGATAGCTCGGATTGCACCAGTGAGGCAAATGCCACGCTGTGTTCCATATATTGTTGCTGCGCAATTTCAAAAATTATGTATGATTCCGATGAATTCGGGTCGAATCCTTTATACGAGACGGTATAATCGGGCTCAAGTTCGATTACAGAGTTTTCGGTCTTTGCCACTTCAAGGTTCTCCTCGCTCCGATGAAGACCCAGCGTGTATGTTGAGGCGCCGTTAATGGTTAGCCTTCCCTTGGCTTTTTTTGCTATTGAATTGGTGTGAATCGAGATGAAAAGGTCACCGTTTGCTTTGTTGGCAATGTTGGCACGTTCTTGCAATGTGATGAAGGTGTCGTTATCGCGTGTATATACAACTTTCACATCATTTATCGATTTCTTGACCAATTTGCCAAGTTCAAGGGCAACGCCAAGGTTAATATCCTTTTCGTATGATGATTTGCCAAGAGCGCCTTTGTCTTTGCCTCCATGTCCGGCATCGATAACCAATGTGAATTGCTTTGCCCAACACTCAGCAGTATTGAGTGCAAGCACGCTGATGACCAATATTATATATAAAGGTATAAGCCGAAAGTAAT
>JBJEKE010000125.1:0-2857 GCA_051878475.1 Muribaculaceae bacterium
ATCTCGACCGTGCCATTGAGGCATTCATCAAGGTTGGCAAGCGGCTGAATGTTCTTAAGTAAGATTCAGTTTTCTGAGAAAACTATAAAGCCCGGTCCTACACATTGATAAGGACCGGGCTTTATATATAAACGTCAGCAGTGAAGCAGCACTTGCTGGTCGAGAAGCAATTTCTGCAATGAGGCTACATCCACCTCGCTGACGGCACAACGACTATTTAGAGCTAAGGCTGCAGCAGTTCCGGCTGCCTGTCCGGTGACAAAACAAGTGCCTATCTCGCGGGCATCGTATGTAAGCGGCTTATCGAAGCCGAAGCATCGGCCGGCCACAAGCAGGTTGTGGCTGAGCTGTGGCAACAAGGCCCGATACGGAATCTGCCATACGGGGCGCTGGCGTGCTTTATATTTCTGCCCGTTGTGTGTGAATCCTATGCTGCCGCCACTCATGCCGATAACGTCGGGATAGGCTGTACGGCTCATGGTCTCGTCCATCGTTACGATATGTCGGCTTGAGAGCACACGGGTGCATCGCACACCGATTTGCGAAGGTGTGTCGAGCAGGAACAGGTCGGAGCATCCCTCAGCTTGACGAGCCTTTTGGGTTTCGTCCCACATATATCTACGTAGACGGTATTGTAGGTCGGACAGGTTGAACACGTCGAGACCGTCCTGGTCGTATTCGCCGCCTGTGTGCATAATTCTGACACCGCTGATTGGTGTCGGGCCGCCGGCTTTCGAGTTTTCGGCGTGGCCCACGCGCCACATTGCCCCGATGTGGTGTCGGCGTTCAGTGAATGGCTCCCCGGCCCAGCAGAAGATGTCGCCGTCGCCGGTGCAATCGATAAAGTATTTTCCGCTGATGGCTATGCGTCCGCTCTTGGTCTCGAGCGCCACGTGCTCAATGCTGTTTGCGGTAACAATTACATTCGATGCCCAGGAGTGGTACACCACCCTCACATTGAGTTCGTTGAGCATCTCGGCAAGCACATATTTTGTTGCTTCAGGGTCAACTACCGGTGCTTTTGGATTAATTGCCATACCCATATCAAAGAGGCGCGCCGTGATGTCGTGCATAACGCCTTTGATGGCAGTGACGAACTCCCCATTGGCATCGGCTCCGTGAGTGTTGAGCACCGGAAGCACTTCGCCGCCGGTCCAGAGCCCGCCGAGGAAGCCGTAGCGCTCGAGCAGAATAACCGATGCCCCGCAGCGTGCCGCCGAAATGGCGGCCGCTACGCCGGCCGGTCCTCCGCCTACCACAACTACATCGGCCTCGGCTACTATGGGTAGGCTTCGCGCCGGTTCGGCAACAGTGCCGATGCTTTGCAGCCTCGACTGTGCCGGTTGCGGCTCCTGCCGAGCATAATTCGTGTTGTTTGCGTTAACCATTCCGGCACCGAGCGATACTGCGCCAATGCCGAGCACTCCATTGCGGATAAAATCGCGACGTTTCATGATATCGTTAAGTTATAATGATTCAGTTATGCAATTTCGCAAAAATATGTCATATATCCAAACACATTATACCTATAAAACAAGAGACTTGGAAACACTCAGCGGTATTTCCAAGTCCCAATGTTATGTTGCCAATATTGATTATTTGTGGCGGAGTGGTGTAAGGTAAAGCACCATAGTCATGTCGGCATATTTAACGCGATGCTGGTCGAGCGGAAGAGCGCCCCAGCTGTTCACGCCGCCAACGCCTCGTTGATCCGAGTCGATGAGCACGTTAGTGTAGTCAACCGGTTCAACTTCCGGAGTGTGGCCTTGCTTCTTGTGGTCGCCCTCGTCGAGCGATTCGATGCTGTAGTGGAGTGCTGATGCAAAGAATGGAGCGTCGGATGTTATGCGGAGGCCGCGACCACCGACGGTAGTCTGTTTCCACCAGCGCATATCGCTCTTGGTACCCATTTCCTGCGGACGGATATACATGTAGGCCTGTTCGTCAGCAGTCTGGCTGTATATGCCGAGGAATGTCGAGTTGTTACGGTCGCAGTAGTTCTCAATCGGGCCGCGGCCATAGTATGTGCTGTGGTCCATGAGGTTAGGCATCTGCATCTGAAGCCCGAAACGGAACGGCTCGGCAATGTCCTTGCCGTTGGTCTTCATGCTTTGGGTAAGTTTCACTACACCGTAGACATCTATTTCATACGACAGTGTTAGTTCAGCCTGTACTTCGGGCATCGAGTAACGGGCTGTGACTACAGCCTTGTCGCCGTCGATGTCGGCCGAGCTGTCTTCGAGTTTCAGTGTAGGATTCTTCCAAGCCTTGAGCTTGTTTTGCTGTCCTGCACCATAATCGTTGTCGGTAGGAGCGCGCCAGAAGTTAGGAGTGATGTGTCCATCTTCCTTGAGCATCTCAATGCCTGCTACTGAATAGCGTCTGATAAACATTTGCTTGTCGAAGGTGATTGTGAAATCGTCGCCACTGATTGTGGTGCCGTCGTTGGCCACCACCTTGGTGAGGCCGCCCATCTTGCCGAATGCAGCCAGGCAGCAGCCGTTGCACTGCTTAGCGAAGTCGTATTGAGTGATAGGCAGCTGAGCTCGGGCCACTACCTGTCCGGCTTTTATGAGGTTGGCAGTGCTGCGTTGCACGAAAGCCACATTTAGCAACAGCTCTTTCTTGTTGCACACCTTCGAGAGGTCGTAAGGCAAAGTGTACTCAACTGATTTCTGCGGTGCGATGTCGAGGTGGTCGACGATGCCATTCTGTACAGGTTCGCCATCGGCCAGCAAAGTCCATGTCATATAGTAATTGTCGAGGTTGACGAAGAAGTTTTCGTTGAGCACCGAGATGCGACCTTTCTGCATGTCGACAGCCGAAGCCCAGATGTTCTGATAGTAGAATCCCACTT
>JBJEKE010000125.1:2957-16630 GCA_051878475.1 Muribaculaceae bacterium
CCTTTCTGCATGTCGACAGCCGAAGCCCAGATGTTCTGATAGTAGAATCCCACTTCGTCCATGTGAGGATTAGGCACACGGTCGGGGCTGATGAGGCCGTTGTCGCAGAAGTTCTGGTCGCTTGGGTCATAGTTGTTGTAGTCGCCGCCATACATATAAATGGGCTTGCCGTTCTTGCCGATTCCGTGCATGCTCTGGTCGACGAAGTCCCAGATGAATCCGCCTTGGAACTTTGGATACTTGCGGATAAGTTCCCAATATTCGCGGAATCCGCCCTGTGAGTTGCCCATTGCGTGGGCATATTCGCACTGTATGAGAGGACGGGTGTTGTTGGCATCGTATTTCTTGTTTTTCTCGGTTCCTTCGTTGGCGTAGTAGCCAGCTTCTGGTGATTCGCAATACTTAACGCAGTCGGCGTGGCTGTAGTACATAGGACAGAAGATGTCGGTGTTGCGGTCTTTCCATGCGCGTTCATACTGCACGGGGCGACTCGGGTCTTCAGCCTTTACCCAGTCGTAAGCGTCTTCAAAGTTCTTACCGTTGCCGGCTTCGTTACCCAGGCTCCAGAAGATAACCGATGGGTGATTGAAGTTGCGCTGCACATTGCGCTGGTTTCGCTGCATGTGAGCCAAATTGTAGTCAGGACGTTTGGCAAGGGTCTTATCGCCATAGCCCATGCCGTGCGATTCGATGTTGGCCTCGGCCACAACATAGATGCCGTATTTATCGCAGAGGTCATACCAGATTTTGTCGTCTGGATAGTGGCAAGTGCGCACGGCGTTGATGTTGTATTTCTTCATTATCTCGAGGTCTTGAATCATTCGCTCACGCGATACGCAGTATCCGCCGTCGGGGTCGAGTTCGTGGCGGTCGGCGCCTTTGAAGAGCACCGGCTGGCCGTTGACGAGAACCTGTGAGTTTTTGATTTCAACCTTGCGGAAGCCTACTTTCACCGGAATGGCCTCAACAACTTTTCCAGCCTTGCTTACACTGGCAATGAGGGTATAGAGGTATGGCGATTCAGCCGACCATTTCTCGGGGTTCTTCACGTTGAGTTGGGTGGTGGCGTCTACGTTTTCGGCTTTGGCCACGCTGTTGCCCTTGGCGTCGAGCAGGTCGTAGTCAACACGCACACCTTTAGCAGCGGTGAGCACAATGTTGAGCGAGCCGTCGGTGTATGATGCATCGAGGTCTGGCGTAACGCGCAGGTCGTCGATGTGCTGTTGCTTGTCGCGGGCATAGAGGAAGCAGTCGCGGGCGAGACCAGAGAGGCGGAAGAAGTCCTGGTCTTCGAGGTATGTTCCGTCGCACCAGCGGAGAATCTGCAAGGCGAATCGGTTGGTTCCCGGTTTAAGAAACTTGGTAATGTCGAATTCTGCCTCGAGCTTGCTGTCCTCGCTGTAGCCAACGAATTTACCGTTGACCCACAGATAGATACACGATGTGGCTGAGCCGAAGTGGGCAATCACCTGCTTACCGTTCCAAGCAGCCGGCACTTCGATGTCCTTGACGTACGAGCCAACGTGGTTTTCGTTGACCGGTACAAAAGGCGGATTGTGCTCGAAGTTGCCTCGCCATGGGTATCCTACGTTAAGATACATAGCATCGCCGTAGCCGTTCATCTCCCAGTTGCCGGGCACAGGCATTTTGTCCCAACCGGCATCGGTGGGGTTGAAAGTGGCCTTGAAGAAGTCGGTGGGGCGTTGGTTGGCATGTCGCACCCAATTGAAGTGCCAGATGCCGTTAAGCGAAAGATAGTTGCTCGACAGTTCCTGAACACCTTTCTTGGCTTGTTCAACACCTTCGTAAGCAAAGTAGTCGGCATGCATAGCCAAGCGGTTAACTTCATTGATGTTTGGGTCCTGCCATTCCTTGAATGTCTGTGCCATTGCACTGCCGGCTATCGCAACACAAGCAAGAGAAATAGTAATGGATTTTGTTAGATTCATTGATATAGAGTATTTGGTTAGTTAATGTTTTACAAATGTAATAAATATTTCGCTAACAACAGCGTTGAATCGGTCCATTATTAGGATCCATTTATGCAAAAATAGGGGTGAATTGTTCGATTAGGTGATTTTTGTGTCATTATCTTGAGAAATAATGGTATTTGGTGTAATTTTGCATCATGGTAACGGATATGCCGGTGCTGTGATTGTTAACAGAATAATTTTAATCGATATGGCGCACTTGCTGATTGTGTATAATGGTGTGGATTCAATAACATATGAGTGTTTTGGCCGTCTTGCTATGGATTATGGCTGGAAAGTGAGCGTAGCGGCCCCTGATGAATATCAGGCTGTCATCTCGCCGGTAATCGGCCGGCACTCAATGAAACCTATCCGCTCGAAGTTCACCCTTGGTGCTATCGGCTCGCTGCGCAGATTGCTGAAGGAGCTGAGGCCCGATGTTGTGTTTGCAGCAAGCACTTCCGGGCTTAGCACCGCCATTTTTGCAGCCATTGGCATGCCTCGCATCGGCATTGTGGGTTATCGTGGCACTCAGGCACGGGTGCATGCTTTCGACCCCACATATCGCATGGCGCTGCTCAATCCACGTGTCGACCATATTGTGTGCGAAACCTCTGACATATTGGAGTATCTTAATGCATATATTCCTGATGGCAAGTTGTCGCAGTGTCTGAAGCCATACGAGCTGGCATGGGCTGAGAGCGCGATGGCCGATCCTGTATGCCCGAAGAGCACCGAGGTGATTAATTTGGTGTATGTGGGAATGTCGGCCGGTCGGCCTTATAAGGGTTTACGATATCTCATCGATGCAGTGGGCCTGCTCAACGACCATGGCGTAGGCGTTGCCCTTCGGGTAATTGGCAGTGCCGACCAGAGCGATATCGATGCTGCCCCGGCGAACATTGAGTTTGTGGGCGTGAGCAACGAGGCTCTGCGCTTCATTGCCGGTGCCGACGTGTATGTGCTGCCTTCGGAGCGCGATGCTTCGCCACGGGTGCTCCGTGAAGCGCAGGCTTGCGGCTTGCCTTGTGTGGTGAGCGACATTCCTGGCGCACGCGACCTTATCGTCCCGTCGGGGGAGAAGGCTACCGGTATCCTTGTTGAGCCTCGAAACCCCGGAGCCATTGCTGCCGCCATTGAAACCTTGGCTGCCAATCCCGGAATGATGAAGCACATGGGCGTCAATGCCCGACAGCACATTTCCGAACGATTTCGTATGGATGGCTATGTGGCTTGTTTCGATTCAATTCTCAAATCTGTAATTAAGCGACGCAATGGCTGATTCATCTGTTAGCAGTTCGAGCTCGGCTACGGCTGTGGTGGCGGCTTTTGTTGCCGCTATATGCTTCAAATTGCTCTATTTCGACTTTCTCTGGGCTCTCGACTCCACTTTCTCGGGATTTCAGTTTCCGATAGGCTACGTCACCAAGCTGGTGATGGCCATTCTGCTGGCATTGCCACTGCTGTTGCTGCGTTCGCGATGGTATATCGGCATAGTGGCGTTTCTGCTCGACGGCTGGCTAATTGCCAACTTGATGTACTTCCGCACTTACTTCACCATCATCCCGGCCTCAAGCTACGGCCTAATAGGCAATCTTGCTGACTTTCAGGACAGCGTGTGGGAGTCGTTGAGACTGGCTGATATGGTGCTGCCGCTGTCGTCGATGGTGCTGATGGCTTATCTGCGCAACACTGATGTGCGGACAGTAATCGGCTCGGCATGCAAGCGCTTGGCATTATGGCTTGGAATAGCCGGAACTTCGGCGCTGGCTATAACTGCAGCATACGTTATGAGTTATGGTGGCTACAAGGAGGCATACTCCGATTTGATGTATGACTATTCCACTTGCGGTGCCGCAGTCTACACTATACCCGGTGCCATGGCTTACGAATGGATTAAGGGCGATGTGGCTTTGTCGCCTGAGGTTGAGAGTCGTATCGATGGATGGCTGGTACAGCACAGAGCCAATACAGAGTTCTCTACTGCCATCAGTCCCGACTCTGTGCCGCAAAACTGCATCATCTTGTTGCTTGAGAGTTTCGAGAGCTGGACCGTGGGCGCTTCGGTGGAGAATCAGGAGATTACCCCTAACATCAACTGCCTGCTCGCCGAGCAACGCTCGTTCTTTGCCCCGAAGGTGGTGAGCCAGGTGCGTGGTGCACGCTCAATCGACGCACAGCTGATTGTGCACACCGGATTGCTGCCGGTTAACTATGGCGCCTACTCTTATCGCTTTGCCCACAATGTGTATCCTTCAATCGACAAGGCTTGGAAAACCCACTACGGCGAGGGCGCACAGTCGCTGTCGTTCACTGTTGACAAGCGCACGGTGTGGAATGTTGCCATTGTGGCTCAGGATTTCGGCTACACTCTCTTTGATAAACCAAATTTTGTGCTCGACGAGCGCACCGGTCCGCGCCACCGGCTTGGCGACATGTCGTTCCTGCGTCAGGCAGCCGAGAAAATTGCCGACGATGACTTCTGGTGCCCCAATGGACACACCATTCTTCAATGTGTTACCTATTCGGGCCACACGCCATTCATCATTCCCGACGAATCGAAACAGCTGAAACTGAGCAGCTCGATTCCCGAACGCCTCCGCAACTATCTGCAAGTGGCTAACTACACTGACCGAGCAATCGGTGCTTTCGTCGACTCACTTCGTCACAACCCCAAGTTCAACCGGACCATGATTGTGATTCTCGGCGACCACGAGGGCCTTGGCGCTGCCCGTCCGCAATACATTGCCGACCCAATTGTTGGTCACCTGATTCCCGACGAGTGGTACACCCCGTTCATTGTGCTCAACTCGCCTATTGCCGGCCGTTACGATGCCACAATGGGTCAAATAGACATTTACCCTTCGCTGCTCGACCTGCTCGGTCTCGGCGACTATCCATGGCACGGTATGGGTCAGAGCATTTTCTGTCACGACAAGCCTCGAGCAGCCGCACATACGATAAAGGGAATCGTGGGTGAAGATGCCGACAGCATATCCGATGCCACCAAAGCACATATGCGCGAGGCATTCGACATATCCGACCTTATCATCTCATCGAACTACTTCAAAGACAAAATCAATTGACGCTTAAACCTTTGGCTCCTGCGGCAGTCATTATATATGAAAAAAACATATGAATGATGTCACGAATCACTGCCATCGCATCGACAATGCTCGCCATTGCCTTGTTGGTGATGCCATTGCGCACCAACGCTGCTCCTAAGACTTCTTTTGCCGATGAAACCCTCAACTACGAAATCGTATACCACTGGGGGCTTATATGGAAGCATGCTGCCTCGGCAACCCTGAGCCTTGCTTCCTCCGGCAGCCACTACAACAGCTGCCTCGCCGCTCGTACCGTATCGTGGGCCGACAAAATCTACCGCGTGCGCGACACCCTTTCGTGTCGGATGCTACGTGACGGCCTAAAACCCTTGCGTTACGTAAAAGCCACCCACGAAAAAAAGTACATCGACCAAAACATAGTAAGCTACACCTATACCGACACCGCAACACTGGCTAAATGCACTGTGATTCGCCCCGACCGCGAAACCGTCGTAACCAACCTCTCTGCTCAAGGCCCTGTATACGACATGGTGAGCGTGTACTACTACCTACGCACCCTCGACTTTGACGCAATGGGGAAAGGTGGTTCTACTTCACTGACTATCTTCTCGGGAAAGCGAAAGGAAAACCTCGAGATTACCTACATCGACCGTCGTGAGGTGAAGCTGCGCGACAAAAGCCGCCACGAAGCTTACTACATACGATTCACGTTCACGCAGGAAGGCGGCAAAAAGTCATCCGACGACATCGAGACATGGATTTCGACCGACGATCGCCGAATCCCATTGATGCTTATCGGCAAACTCCCCATAGGCGAAGTCCGCTGCTACTATGCTGCCCAATAGCCCCTGTAAAACGCTTTATCTGCCTGTTCGCGGCATCTTGATGTGCTTGCTGACTGCCTTTTGACTGCCTTTTGAAAATTTTTTTGGAAAAAATGGAAAATAATTTGGAAATCGGTCTTTCGTGATATAACTTTGTAAGTCCAGCCGTTGCCTAATTCGCGGCTGACAATTGATTATGATTCTTACACACAAATTCAGTATTTCAATTATGCACTTACTGCCTGCGGCAATGCACATTCCGCTACCATGCTTTTGCGCGATAGAGAAATTTCATGGCTATGCCGGGCAGAGAGGTCATTGACATACTGAATACGTTTGTTCCCTGCTTTTTTTGATAGATTAAGTGTAACAGGCTCATGTTTTGTGCGATGCGCCCTGGGTTGTATCGCCTGATATTTGTGGCTAATAGTATTTATCGTGAAACGTTCATAGGCCGTGCTGTCGGCTCACCAAACGTGGTGATGCCGGTGTGAGCCAACGCCTCTATTTGTGTCGGTGAATGAAATGTGCCGACTTTGTGCATCTGAGTAATTATTATTTAATCACCACTTATGAAAACTGCATTTATATTATGAGCAAGAAAGAAAACAACACTATAGACAATTTTGATGAGCTGTTAGACGATTTTATCAATAGCAATATGTACGATTCTGCCGACGATGAATCCGTCGATTCCAATGATGCTGGCTGTGACGACGACAATGATGATACTGTTGACTCTGATGACGACAACTCCGACGACCCTTTGGTGGAGCAGTTTGCTTTCGGGCAGACATATATGCTCCCGTGTGTCAGTCGTAGTATTGTGCCGATAAAGGCCGATTCTGTAAGAGTGGTTACCGATGGCGGCAGTATCGATTCGCAATGGGTGAATGAAAGCATGCTTATGAGCGAATCGCTAATGCTTAACATATTTCATAACGACCGGGTGACCTATTACAGCGATGATGACGACTATTTGGTTGAGCAATTCGGCAGCTATCTCTACCGCGAAGGACAAGCCGAGCCGCTGGCTTCTGCCTTCAGAATATATGACGTCGATGACTACTGCCTAAGGGTTGAATTCAATGTCAAGAACATCAAGTTACGGAAGGGACGCTATTTTGTGGCAATAAAAAATGTCGACTGCAATGCCTTCAGCAGTGCCATGCAACTCGAAGGTGTGGCTGTGTTGCCGTTGGTGGTAGTGGCCGACGGCGAGAAACTGCCGTTGCCCGGTGTCTCTATTTCCGGAATGGATTTTGTGTGGCATGCCGATGAGCCCAAGGAGGCTGTGGCTCCGTCTGATGCCACTTTCTCATTTCGGCTTGTATCGTCATCGTTCGGCCCCATGGATACTGTCTCTCTCAGTGTCTACACTGCCAACTATGTTGCGATGGGTAGGGCAAAATACACCAATGTAACCGGCTCAAAGCCGAAGAGGAGGCTGAATTTCAATGTGCATGGGCTGCGTCGGTGGATGCCGGGAAAATACTTCGTTTTGTTGAAGTATATGGGCGAGCCGTTGGCACGGCTCGATTTCACTGTGACCGACAAATTCAAGATTACCGGTTTATGCTGCAAGGATGTGGCTTCCGGCGATGCCGATTATTTGCTGGGTCGTTACATCGAAAACTCTGCCGAGTGGAATGATTTTGCCGACATGACTGCATGCGGACATCTCAAGCAACATCTTGTCGAGAACTATGGCATCCATGCCTTCAATGCGCTACGTGGTCGATTCAGCATGAAGATGCTCAATCGTCGCAGCAATCACATTGTAATTGCTGACCATTTCCGATCGATGAAGAATCCTATCGGTCTCTTCGTGAAGATGCTTCACTGTTGCAAGGTGGATTTCATCGATTGCCGCGAGTTTGTCGACAAATCGTTGCCCGGAACCGACCCGGTGGCCGAAGCTTTTAACTGCCCCACAGAAGCCGCCGTGCTCTATAACATTTCCTCGCTCTTCACCTCATGCGGAACTCAAGTGGCCGAGGCGATGTGTGAATGGATGAGTGGAGCCACGTCATATCCAATGATTGTTGTTGCCACCGAGGTCGAGGCGCGACAACTCTTGGCGGAGCATCCCGAACTGCAGCGTTTCTTCCCCGAGTCGCAGTGGCTGAAGCCACAACCCATCAATGCCTCCGACGTAGTGGCCGACATTGCCGGTCGCCTCGAGGACGACGACCTGAAACTTACACCTCGCGCCTACACCAAGCTGTATCGCGATGCCAATGCATTGATTGCCAATGGAAAACTCGTTGCATGGAACGGAACAATAGCCGATAATGTGGTGGAGACTCGCATCGAAGAACATTTTCGCCGCAAGGTAGTGAATATTGGCTTGCTCGCTACCGACCGCGCTTCGTCGGTTATCGAGGATGCCGATATCGACGCTTCGATGCTGATTGAAGGCTCTGAACTCGACTTTGAAACGGCAATGAAGGGCTTGCGAAGCATGGTGGGGCTTAACGACATAAAGCAATGCCTCGACGGCACCTTCCAACGTGTGCGATTCGACATGCTGCGCCGCAGCCACGGCTTGCATTGCACCCACAAGGCATCGCACCACATGATTTTCACCGGCAATCCGGGCACCGGCAAAACCACTGTGGCCAAGCACATTGGAGCCATTTTCCGCTCGCTCGGACTCCTCTCGAAAGGCGACGTGGTGGTGACCGAACGCAGCAAGATTGTGGGACGATACATCGGCGAAACCGAGCAAAACATGCAGGCACTGTTAAAGAGCGCACGTGGCAACGTGCTATTCATCGACGAGGCTTACTCGCTGTGCGACTCTTCAGCCGACCGCCGCGACTTCGGTTACCGAATCATCGAAAGCCTCCTAACAGTGCTGGCACAGGACAACTGCGACATGCTGGTGATTCTCGCCGGATATCCCGACGACATGGAGCGCCTAATCAGCAGCAACCAAGGCCTTGCAAGCCGTTTCCCCAACAGATTCCTCTTCCCTGACTACAATGTCGACGAACTCATGCAGATTGCTCAAAGCATTGCTGCCACCGACCAGTATCGATTCACACCCGATGCCATTGCCCGACTGCGCCAATACACTCAAGCCGAACTGGCTCAGCATCGTCGCGACTTTGGCAATGCCCGATGGATTGAGCAAACCGTGCGGAATTCCATTATCCCCGCCATGGCCAAGCGAATAATGGCGTCAGCCGAAGCATTGCCACTTGCTCCCGACAAGGTGCTTTGCCCTGATATGGATAGCAACCGGGCACAGCAAAAGCACGACAAGCCTACTATGACTATCTGGAAAAAGCAGGCAAATGCCTTCGACACCGCTTCGGTCGGTACCGATAACGTTGAAATGGGCATTGCCGGAGCCCAATCGCTGCCGTTCACAGCCGAAGCGCTGCAGACAATAGAACTTGCCGACGTAGAGGCCGCCATGGGCACCCGCCAAGTCAAGAATGCCCCCCGCCGCATTGGCTTCGTCTCATAAAAAGAGGCGCAAGCATCAGCCTGCGCCTCCCCACTTATAACATCTTGTTCGTGGGTTAGTCGATTTGGATTACGAGGAAGTTGGAGAGCTCCCAGAATTTGGTGGCGTTGGTGATGCGGAGGGTTTTTACGCCGTCTTTGTCAATGATTTCGTATGAGCCGGCTGGCTGCTTGGTCATCACTTTGGCCTTTGCCGAGTGCAGTGGGATTTCGGTGAGGCTGCGCTTGTCGGCCTTGGTGAAGTAGGAGAGTTCGTAGTCGCCTTCCATCACCTTGGTCTTGCCGAGGAATTTTTTCTGAATGATGTTGTTGGCTTTGAGTTCCTTGTTCGAGCCGATAACGTAGTAGCAGGTGTTGAGTTCGTTGGCAATTCTCACGGCTTCCTGTTCAGCGGCGTCGCGTTGCGATGTCACGTTTTCCACTGTGGTGTTGAGGTTCGATACCTGGTTGGTGAGATCTTCAATCTTCACGTTGGCGTCTTTGAGAGCAGCCTGTAGGGTTTCTATTTCGGCAGCCTGTTGTGCCACTTGGTTCTTGAGGGCCTTGACGCTCTCTTCGGCCTGGCGGCTGTAGTTGCCCGATTTCTTAAGCTTCTTTTCGAGTTCGTCGATACGTTCGCGGCGAGCTTTGAGGGTTTCGGCAATGAGTTGCATGTCGCTCAGTATCGATTCTTTCTGCGATGGAGTTTCGCGGTTGAAGTCGGTGCTGTTGATGATTTTCTCCATTTCCTTTATTTGCGATACTCCGTTGGTAACTTCGGTGAGGAGCACGATGAGGCTGTCCTGTGCTGCAGTGATTGAGGCGATTGAGTCGGACAGTGCTGCATTCTGGTTTTCGGCTTCTTGAAGCTTACCGTTGTTGCACGAGGTGCATATCGATGCTATGCACATGGCGCATAATGTGATAAATGCAAACTTTTTCATAATTGCTTTTATTAAGTGTTTATATTGTTTTTGTTCTTGAATTGGGCGTATTTGTCCTTTTTCACTTTTTCTTCGGGATTCTTGTAGCCTTCAACCACTATAACAATTTCGCCTCGCGGAGGGTTCTCGCTGAAGAACAGGCATAGCTGGGCGAGGGTGCCGTTGTTGGTAGTGTTGTGTAGTTTCGAGATTTCGCGGCTCACCGATGCCTGGCGCTCGGCGCCGAATGCTTCGGCCAGCTGTTCGAGAGTCTTGACCAGCCTGAGTGGCGATTCGTAGAAAATCATGGTTCGAGGCTCTTGAGCCAGTTCGACCAGACGTGTGGCGCGGCCTTTTTTCTGAGGAAGGAATCCTTCGAAGGCAAATCGTTCGCAGGGGAGGCCCGAGTTGACAAGCGCCGGCACGAATGCGGTGGCGCCGGGAAGGGTTTCCACTTCTATTCCGGCTTTGCGGCATTCGCGCACCAGCATGAACCCCGGGTCGGAGATGGCCGGGGTGCCGGCATCGCTAATCAGGGCCATTGTGGCACCGGTGGCCAGCCGGCCGACGAGTTCGCTCGATGTTTCGTGCTCGTTGAATTTGTGGTGGCTTGCCATTCGGGTGGCTATGCCGAAATGCTTCATCAGGATGCCGCTGGTGCGGGTGTCTTCGGCCAGCACCAGGTCAACTGCCTTAAGCACTTCGATGGCACGGGGTGTCATGTCGCCCAGATTCCCTACCGGCGTGGGCACGATGTATAGTTTTCCTGTGGGGCTGCTCATGCAAAGTGTTTTCTGATTATTTCCATGAAATCTTTCACTTCGGGCGATTCGCGGTCCCATTCGCGGTCGCCGTAGAAGTATTCTTCGGCTTCGGCATACGAGTGCATGGTTTCCACCAGGTCGAGTGCGTTCGACATTTGCACATCGCTGTTCTCAAACAGTTCGCGGCGATAGCGGAACCGGTCGTTGAGGGTGAATGCTCGCTTCAGGTTCTTCGAGATGTTGCGTTGTAGCACGTCGTCCAGACGAACCTGCTCGTCGGAGTCACCGTTGTCGTTATAATCTTGGTCGATATATGAATTGTCGTCGTTGGAAACGTCGATACCCTCGTCGGTAGAGTCGTTGTCAGAGTCGTCATCATCATCGTATTGGTCTGGTCCGGAGTCGTCGTGAGGTATATATGCCCAATACTTTTTCATCATCTCGTCAATCGAGTGTCTCTTCTCCGTCTCTTTTTCTGCAACGTTGGGCTGCCGCGGCTCTTCGTGACGTGGCATGTAGTCATGGTGCTCGTCGGTGGTGTCGGCCGATTGCTGAAGCTCATCGTCAATGTCGAATGTCAACTTTGTGGCAGGCATTGCGGAGTCGATGCTATCCTCGTTAATGGGTTCGTCAGTGAATTCTTCGGGCTCGTCGGCCATAATTGGCTCATTCGGCACGTCTGCTTCTTCAATTACTTCCGGCACTTCTGGGGCTTCATCCTCTTCCGGAGTTCCCGGCACTTCCGGTTCTTCAGGTTCAATATACTCGTCAGCCGGCTCCGGCGCTGTCGTTTCGGCAGCCACAGCAATGGGCGTCACCTCGTCGTAGTTGCCGAGCTGTGCCATGAGTTCGTTGATTTGCATGCCTTTGTTGCGGATGAGTTCGAATATCAGTTCGTCGATTTTGTGACGCGAATCGTTGGCCAGCAACAGCAGACCTTCGAGCTCATATACTGTCGATAATAACCGTTTTATTTTGTTATCCATAAAATCGAAACTATCCAATATATGCAAACGTAACGAAATATATTGCAAAAAGCAATATTTTCGCTATAAAATTATTCTTCGGGGTGTAAATCGAGATTTGGAAGCAGGTTGAGCAGGAATGTGCATATGCGGTTGCGCATATCGGAGTACGATGTGAGATAGTCGTTTACGAGTACACTTATAACGTAGCGCGGGCTTTCTGCAGGGTAGTATCCCGAATAGCACAGCACTTGGCTCATGCTTCCCGATTTCATGCAAATCTTGCCGGCATAGGGAGTGCCCTTGAGCATCGTTTTTACAGTGCCGTCTTCACCGAGGCGTGGCAGCATCGATGCATAGTTCACATTGTGGTCGAGCCCTGAAGTCTGAGCCAGGGCCAGCATCTGGCCGAAGAACAGGGGAGTGACCTTGTTGCGACGCGACAGTCCGCTGCCGTCAATCATGAACAATTGGTTTATGTCGATGCCCTTGTCGTTCCAGTAGCTGCGAACTATCCCCACCGATGCTGTTCCGCTCCATATGCCAAATTCACGTAGTCCGATGGCCTTGAGCAGGCATTCGGTGAACATGTTGTCGCTGCGCTCGAGCGCCGATTTGGCAATCTCGGCCACTGTGGGCGATTGGTATTCAACCAGCCATATGGTGTCGGAGTTCTCTGCGAGCGAGGCTTTTTGGCGCATATGGATGCCCCTATCGGCCATTGCCTTGGTGAGGCTCGATTTGAAGTATTCCGAAGGCTGAGGTATGGCGCAGTCAAACCATGTGGAGCGGTTGCGACGGTCGGTGGAGCCAATTATCTTAATTGTCGACGAATCCACTCCGCGAAGCACATTGAGCCCTTTTGAACGGATATCGTCGTCGGGATACAGTGAGGCTTCAACCTCGACATTGAGACCTTCGATGGCAATTGAAGAAGTTCCGGCAGTAATTGTCGAATCGCCGATGTCGACCGGCAGACGGAAGCAATTGTCGGCATAGTTAAACAGAAATGAGCCGGCGCCATAGTCCCATGCCACATCGTCGAGATTCCAGTTAACTTCGTATGCTTCCGATAGCTGACAGTCTTCAACCACAATCTCGCCTTCTATTATGTCGATGCCCTGTGCTGCAATCCGCTCGACTATTGTTGTCACAAAGTCGGGACGGTCGGCAAAATACTTTGAGCCGATGGTCGGGTCGCCCGAACCGCTCACCACTATGCGGCCGATGAATTTGTGCCCCTGCTTGTGGCCAACAAGCTTCGCCGGAGTGACAAAGCGATAGTCAGGGCCAAGCGAGGCGATGGCTGTGGCACAGGTGATGGTCTTCATGTTCGATGCCGGGATGTCGGCGGTGGTTGAACGGTATCCGGCAATTTCAGTGCCATTGGCAATATCGTATATCTCAACTCCCACCGAGGCATATCGAAGCACTGAATCGGCCACAAAGCGGTCGACAGCTGTTTGCACTTGGGTGGCAAACAGAGAAATGGCTGCAGCAAGCGCTGCGCATACGGCGATTATCCGGTTCATAGTCATTTTACTCGTTTGTATTTCTTGCCGGTCCATACATAGCGAATCGACTTGATCATATAATTCTCAATCTTGGTATATTCCTCCTGTGAAAGGAATTCATCGAGGTTTTGCGAGGCTGTAATTTCACCCGTATCGGGATTGATGGCATACGATATAAGCGGCATGTCG
>JBJEKE010000126.1:0-3974 GCA_051878475.1 Muribaculaceae bacterium
TCGGTTGGGGCTGAAGTGTTCATTGTTGCCAGAAGTCGAAATAGTTAAACCATTGTGTTGGGAAACGCCGAATTTTGTCCTCAAGCGCGGCCACATATGCGTCGGCAATCTGTGACGTTTTTACGGCCGAAGTTGCTTCTTTGTCATAGCGCAGCGGCTCGACAAAGATGGTGTAGCTACGGAGCCCTGTCTTCATTACATTCACAGCCAGCACATCGAGCGAACGGGCCGCAACGATGCGGAAAGGCCCGAGTGGAAACTTTGCCTCGTCACCGAGCAACGTATGGGCAACAGTTCGGGGCGAGCCATTTACCCGGTCGGCAGGAATACTCACCGTTTCGCCGTTGGCGAGCGCGGCATCAATGGCAAAGAGGTGGCTCATGTCGGGCATGATGGGAATCATGCGTATGTTGGTGTGGGCAAACATCCGGTTGCGGTTTTCCATCACCGTGGCTTTCTCTCCTGCAAACACCAGAGCATTGAACGCCTTGCGCTCGGCAACAAGTGTGTAACCTGCTATCTCATAGTTGCCTATGTGGGCACTTAGCTGAACGAATCCGTCAGGTTTTCCGGCAAGAGAAAGAAAATGGTCGTAACCCTCGACATCGACCTTGAATCGTCGGCCGGCATACATGGCAAAGCGGTCGATTACCATCTGCCCCATCATGCAATGGTTGCAATATGTTAGCCATGCCGAAGCCAACCGGCCACGACGATGACGGCTACGGAAATAGCCGTAAATAGTGGAACGGCTCGCGGAGTTAACCACAAGCACCACCGGAATGACAAAGATGGCAACGAAGGCATAGAGGATTCTCACGTCGATAATGCGGAGCATCTTCACCAGCCAACGGTGCATCCAGCCATTGCCGTAGGTGTTGCCTTTCCACTGCTGTCCCGGCATGGGCTTAATGATTTAGTTTATGTTCTATGTAGTCGCAGAATTGGCTGAAAGTCTTCACGTCGGTGAGGTCGCCGGCCTGAATCTTGAATCCGAACACCTTCGAAACGATAACAACAATATCGACATAGTCAAGGCTATCGATACCGATATCCTCCTTCAGACGTGCGTCGGGGCTGATTTTGGTCTCGTCGATTTCAAATTCATCGATAAGGAATTCGCGTACTTTTTCTTCAATCTCTTTACGTTCCATTAATATACTATTCAGAATTATTACTTTGATTTACATACTAATATACTATGGCCTTGACCCAAATGGTCATAGATGTGCTCCACTTCCAAACCGGCTTCACCGATAAGGCGCGACATATCGTCGGTGTTATACATCTTGCTGTTACCATTGGCAATGGCGGTGAAGTAGAGACTCGTCATTGTCAGACAGAATGCGGCAGGCTCAAAGCGCTGGCGGTCCCAGAGCGTTTCCATAATGAATACCCTCGAATCAGGACCCATTGCAGCCTTGGCGCGACTGAGAATGCTCACAATCTGCTGTTCGGAGAAGCAGTCAAGAAACTGCGACATCCAGATGGCATCAATGTCGCAGCCCTGAGGCTTGGGCAATGCCGCCGACTCCTCGAGCAGGTTTATTCCGATGCCGGCAATACGCTCGGCACCGGGCTTATCGGCCACATTGCGACGCATCATCTCGATTTGCTGAGGCAAGTCAATAACCGTAACTAGCACATCGGGGTCATACTCCACACATCGGAGCGCCCATTTGCCGGTGTTGCCGCCTACATCGTAAAGCGAGCGCACATGATGCTTACCAAACACAATCTCAAGTGCTTCGGCAAACGAAGAATCGCTATAGAAATGGTCGAACGCAAACCAGCTTTTCTGCACCTGCTCAGGAAGCGACGACAATGCTTCGTAAACAGTAGGCCAAGAGCCGAAATGCTCCAGTCCGGCCGGGCGTCCTTCCTTCAGCGATTCCTCGAGGCGGAACCACCCCTCGTAGTTCACATCGTGGTTAAAGTCGATATTAACTCGTGTGGCAGGGTCGTTGAGCAGAAACCATCCTGTCTTTGATATGGTGAAACGGTCGGTTTCGGGGTCGACAATCACGGTGCCTATGCACAGCGACGCTTCGAGCAGGCACTTGGCAGCATAGTTGCTGAGGCTGGCCTTCGCAGCCACCTCATCGATGGTGAGGCCATTGTTGCTGTCGCGAAGCATGTCGAGGATGCCGAGGCTCACCATCAGGCGCGAAGCCTGAAACACGACAGGTCCCCAGGCAATGAATTCGGCAAGGCGCTGAGCCTCGCGTGCACTGATATTGTCGGCAGTATATTTTCTTCTTAATGGCTCTGAAAGATTCATAGCATACTATATCTTACGGATTACTAATGCACTGTTGGTGCCGCCAAAACCGAATGAATTGCTCAGGACAATCTTGACGGGCATCTCAACCGTGGTGCGTGCTATATTGAGTGCAGCAGAATATTCGTCGGGATTGTCGAAATTGATGTTCGGAGCCACAAAACCATTCTGCATCATGATGATAGAGTACACTATTTCGCTCGCACCGGCCATCCAGCATTCGTGCCCGGTCATCGACTTGGTGCTGCTCACCAGCGCCTTGGTACCGGCAAACAAGCGTCCAATGGCTCGCGCCTCATACATATCACCTTGTGGGGTGCTTGTAGCGTGAGCGTTGATATAGTCGACATCCGACGGGCTTATACCTGCATCGGCAAGTGCACGGCTCATGGCAATGAACGAGCCATCGTCGGAAGCCTGGCTTATGCCGCCGCCGTTGCTCGAAAATCCGTATCCGGCCACTTCTGCTATTATGTTGGCTCCTCGGGCAATGGCGTGGTCATAGTCCTCAATCACCAGTGCAGCCGCGCCACCGCTAGGGATCAGGCCGTCGCGGTCACGGTCGAACGGTCGCGAAGCACGCTGAGGCTCATCGATGCGTTTCGAGAATGTGCCAAGTGCATCGAACGATGACATCGAATATTTGTTCACCTCCTGTGCGCCACCACACAGAACCATATCCTGCAAACCTTGCTTAATGAGCAGATACCCGATGCCAATGGAGTGGCTGCCACTTGAGCAAGCCGAACTTATACTGAAATTCACACCGCGCAGATGGAATGCGGTGCTCATGTTCATATTCACTGTGGAATTCATCGACTGGAATATGTTTCCTGAACCTATCATGCTCGAATCGTGAGTCTGTTCCATCACCTTAGCCGATTCAACAACAGCTTTCGACGATGAATCGTTACCGAAAATCACACCCACTTCGTTGGCATCAAGATAAGCCTCGTCAATTCCTGCCATAGCAAAAGCCTCGCGCGATGCCATGAAGGCATATTCAGCCTCCTCCGACATTCCGGCACGCATACGGCGGTCGATGAGTCCTCTTAGCTGTGGTCGTTCAACGATACCGGTCAATGGCGACTGATAGCCATACTCAATGCGTTCAGGGTCGATACCGATACCCGAACGCCCCTCGCGGAGCGAGGCTTCCACCTGCTGTATATTCTTTCCAAGGCACGACCAGATGCCGATACCTGTTATCACTACTCTTCTCATAATCGTCTGTCAGGTATAAAGTCCGCCGTTTATCGAAATCACCTCGCCGGTAATATAGGCAGCAGAATCGCCGGCAAGAAACGATACCAACGCTGCCACTTCATCGGCTGTACCAAATCGCTTCATCGGCACCAGCTCCTTAAGTTCGTCATGATTAAGGTCGCGGGTCATATCAGTATCTATGAAACCGGGAGCCACAGCATTCACTGTGACATCGCGGGCTGCCACCTCCTGGGCAAGTGCCTTGGTGGCTCCTATCAGCGCGGCCTTGGCTGCACTGTAGTTGGCTTGGCCGGGAAGTCCCTTCAGCCCCGACAGCGAAGCCACATTGACAATGCGTCCCTGACGGCGGCGAGGCATCATATGGCGCAACAAGAAACGGGTGACATAGAAGAAACCGTCGAGAGTGGTATCGATAACCGAATGCCACTCGTCGTCGCTCATCATAAACATTACATTGTCGTGGCGG
>JBJEKE010000127.1:0-3945 GCA_051878475.1 Muribaculaceae bacterium
AAATTTATTGAGGTTGTTAAGGCTATAGCACCAACATTCGGTGGTATTAACCTTGAGGACATTAAGGCTCCTGAATGTTTTGAAATAGAACGAGAACTCAAGGCTCAATGTGATATCCCCATTATGCACGATGATCAGCATGGCACTGCAATAATTTCAGGAGCGGGTCTGCTCAATGCTCTCGAGATTCAGAGAAAGAAAATCGAAGATGTAAAGTTGGTTGTCAACGGCGCTGGAGCTGCTGCAATTTCTTGTACTAAACTCTATATTGCCCTTGGAATTAAGAAGGATAATGTGGTTATGTGCGACAGCAAAGGGGTTATAAATACTAAGCGGTCAAACCTTAATGCGCAAAAACTTGAATTTGCCACTTCTCGTGATATCGATACTTTGGCCGATGCCATGGTTGATGCCGATGTGTTCCTTGGTCTTTCGGTTAAGGATGTAGTGACGCCGGAAATGCTGAAATCTATGGCCCCGAATCCTATAGTTTTCGCTCTTGCTAACCCCGACCCTGAAATTGAATACAACAAGGCAATAGCTACCCGCGATGATTTGATTTTTGCAACAGGCCGCTCTGATTATCCTAATCAGATTAATAACGTGCTAGGCTTTCCATACATTTTCCGTGGCGCTCTCGACTGTGGAGCAACTACAATTAACGAGGAAATGAAGCTTGCTGCAGTGCGTGCCATTGCTAAATTGGCGAAGGAGCCAGTCCCGACAGTCGTTCGCGCTGCTTATGACAGCGAAAAGATGAAATTTGGCCCGCAATACATTTTGCCTAAAGCTCTCGATCCTCGACTAATCACGGCAGTATCACCAGCAGTTGCCAAAGGTGCAATGGAATCTGGCGTTGCAACTCGTCCGATAACCGATTGGGATGCTTACGAATTGCAGTTGAAGAAACTGATGGGGTACGACGACCGCCTGGTTCGTCGTCTCGCCGATTTGGCTAAGACACAACCTAAACGAGTTGTATTTGCCGAAGCTAATACTGACAACATGCTTCAGGCAGCTGTTTCGGCATACAATCAGGGAATTTGCCAGCCTGTGCTTCTTGGAAATGAGGAAATGATAGCTAAGCGCGCCAAGAAATTGAACCTTGACATATCAGAGCTTGAAATCGTAAATGTGCGTCATGATCGTGAGGCACGCCGTCGTAAAGCATTCGCTTTCCGTCTGGCAGAGAAACATCAACGCAATGGCCTTACTTATCCTGAAGCTTATGACAAGATGTTCGACCGTAATTATTTCGGCATGATGATGGTTGAATGCGGTGATGCCGATGCCCTAATAACAGGTTCCTATTCAGGTGGTGGCACACCAATGAAAATAGCTACTGAGGTGGTTGGCATTCGTGAAGGTTTCAAGCACTTTGCTACAATGCATATTATGATATCCAAGAAAGGTACATACTTTTTGGCAGATACGTCCATAAATCACGAAAGTGACACTGAAACCCTTGTTGATATTGCAAGATTGGCTAAAAGGTCGGTTGAATACTTTGCAAAAGATCCTGTTATGGCTATGGTTTCGTTCAGCAATTTTGGCTCAAACACAGAATCAAGTCCTAAAATGGTACATGATGCAGTTGATTTCCTACATGAGAATTATCCAGATATGGTAATCGATGGTGAAATGCAAGTACATTATGCACTTAACCGCAAACTGCGCGACAAGACATTCCCATTCAACAAGTTGCATGGCAAGAAAGTCAACACTCTTATCTTCCCTGATTTGAGTGCAGCTAACACTGCATATCGTATGATGCTTGAAATGGGCCTTGCTGATGCTATTGGCCCAATTCAGATGGGGCTGAACAAGCCTATTCATTTCATTAATGTAGATGCGGCAGTTCGCGACATTGTCAATTTGACTGCAGTTGCAGCAATTGATGCAATCTATAATTTTGCCAAATGATGTAATTAAAGTGTAATGTTTCGTTCTAATTGATATTAATATAGCAAAAGGTCATTTATATTTCCTTTTGCTATATTTTCATTACATAATGAATATATTTTACGCAATAATTAACAAATATATCGTTTTTTTGACCGAAATGGCTTGTCAATTGATTTTAATTTCCTAAATTTGTGCTGTATAGCATTGTTGTAAAGCAATGAGCAGCTGAAAATGATTAAGAAAAGTACATTAGAAAAAGTAATTAGTGAAGATTTAGCTGAACTTTGGGCAACTCTTTCTCAAGATGAAAAGAGAATTATTGTTGATAATTTTGAAATTCATAATTTCAAAAAAAATCAAATAATATATGCAGAAAGTGAAAACCCTGAGTATTTGTGGTGCCTACTTAAAGGGAAAGTAAAACTTTACAAGGATGGTATTGGCGGACGTCAACAGATTCTTCGTCTTTATCGTCCTATACAATATTTTGGCTATCGCGCATTCTTTGCCAAAGAACCCTATGTGTCAACTGCTGCAGCGTTTGAAACCTCAACACTTGGAGCTATCAAGATGAGCATTGTAGCTGAATTAATCGATAATAATATTAATTTGGCATGGTTCTTCATCCGGGAATTGTCGAAACATCTTGGTGGATCTGACACTAAGATTGTGAACCTTACCCAGAAGCACATTAGAGGCCGATTAGCTGAAGCCTTGATTTTACTCATAGAGAGCTATGGATTTGAAGAGGATGGCGAGACCCTAAAGATATATATGGCTCGTGAAGACATTGCTAATCTGTCGAACATGACAACCTCTAATGCTATTCGAACGCTGTCGAGTTTCGTTGCAGAACATATTATTACTGTTGATGGACGAAGAATAAAGATTATCAACGAGAACCAGCTTCGCAAAATCAGTAAATTCGGATAATATAATGTTCATTTCGCAGCGACGCCGTAAAGAAAATATTGCCGAATATCTGCTATATATGTGGCAGATTGAGGATATTATACGTGCGAACGATTTTAGCATTGAAGCAATTGATAAGAATCTGATATCAGTTTACGACCTTTCTCATGAACAGCGACACGATTATATTGAGTGGTTCGAGAATTTGATCAATATGATGCGTGCTGAAAACGCAATTAATCAAGGGCATCTTCAAATTAACAACAATGTTCTTATTAAACTGACCGATTTGCACAATCAGCTGTTGAAATCCGACAAGTTCCCAACATATGTTGCTGAATATTATCGTACGCTGCCAATTATTGTTGAACTTCGTTCAAAATCAGGACTGCATAAATCTGGCGAAATTGAAACTTGCTTCAATGCATTATATGGGTTGATGATGCTTCGATTGAACAAAAAGGAAGTGTCGCCTGAAACATTAATTGCATTGAATCAAATATCAAAGTTTGTAGCCACGTTGGCTGCCTACTTTAAGAAAGACGAAGAGAAACCGCTTTTCGATAACGATGATGATAAATAATTCGTTATGAAGAATGTTCTTATAACCGGGGCAAATGGACAATTAGGACGGGAATTGCAATTGCATTTCTCCGGCTATGACAACTATAATATATTTCCCACCGATGTAGCTGAATTGGATATTGCAGATAAAAGTGCAGTGGCAAGGTTTGTAGTATGCAACCACATTGACTTTATAATTAATTGTGCCGCATATACTGCCGTAGACGCAGCCGAGGAGAATGCCGATTTGTGCCAAAAACTGAATGTCGATGCAGTTGCAAATTTAGCAGAAATTGCAGCAGAATGTGGCGCAAAGCTATTGCATATTTCAACCGATTATGTTTTTGACGGCAACGCATGCAAGCCATACAATGAGGATGATACTGTAAATCCACTGTCAGTATATGGGAAAACAAAATTCGACGGTGAAATGGCCGTCAGACAATTAGCTCCTACATCGATAATTATCCGTACTGCTTGGCTGTATTCACCTCATGGAAAGAACTTTGTCAAGACAATGTTGAGTCTTGGCGCTACGAGAAGCGAACTCAATGTGGTCTTCGA
>JBJEKE010000128.1:0-16386 GCA_051878475.1 Muribaculaceae bacterium
CACCACTGTGTCGACAAGGCTACCGATCACCGGCGAATTGTTAGATATGCCCATAGTCTGGTTTATACAACTTGGGAAGTACACCACCTTGTTTTGCGAAATTGTGGTGTTTAGCCTATGGTGATGATATGCCTTTGGCAGCGACTGTGTCCACCGTGGAAGTCCAATCTTATGAAGCATCCGACCTGTGGCATCCACTCCTTTTGCCCCTATTACCTTGTGAGCCATCGACGCTGCCGAGAGAGCCGGACGAAGCACCGACTTAACCGCAGCAAAATGTTCGGCGGCAAAATTGCCAATGCCGTGTGCCAGAGTACCGTTAGCGCACTGCTGCCCGCGAACCACATGCATCAATTCGCCGACATTGATTTTCATCGGGCACGAAGTGCTGCACAGCCCGTCGCCGGCACATGTTGCATTGCCGAGATAGCGGAATTGGCGTTCGAGCGTCTTGAGCAACTTGGGATTTTCTCCGGTGGCACGAAGCCGTGCCATCTCACGATAGATCACGATGCGCTGACGCGAGGAAAGCGAAAAGCCGCAGCTCACGCAGTTGACCTCGCAGAAACCGCATTCAATGCACTTGTCGACGAGTTCGTTGGCAAGCGGCAGAGGCTTGAAGTTCTTTATATAACATTCAGGGTCGTCGTTGAATATCACGCCCGGATTAAGGACGTTTTTAGGGTCGAACAGAGCCTTAACCTCCTTCATGATACCGAAAATCTCTGCTCCCCACTCTTTCTCGACAAACGGCGCCATATTGCGGCCTGTGCCATGCTCGGCTTTCAGCGAGCCATCATATTTGTCGATTACCAGGCGCTCAACCTCTTCCATCAAATGGCGATAGCGGTTAACTTCGGCCTCGGTTTCGAACGATTGCGCAATGATGAAGTGATAGTTTCCTTCGAGGGCATGACCGTAGATGCAGGCATCGGGATATCCATGTTCATCGAGCATCTTCTGCAGGTCGGCAGTGGCTTCGGGAAGGTCCTCGATATGGAAAGCCACGTCTTCGATAAGCACTGTAGTGCCCGGCTTGCGAGTACCGCCCACTGAGGGGAATATGCCGGAGCGTATTGCCCAGTATTTGGAATACTCCTCGGGTACATCGGTAAAATGTACCGGAGTGAAAAGTCTGAACGGCTCGAGAATCGACTTTATGGCATTGATATTGGCTTCAAGTTCCTCTTTTGTGTCAGCCTTGGTTTCGGTAAGCACCGCCGTCAGGCCCGTACCGGTACAGTCATCAACAGCCGACAACGACTTCTTGTCGAGCAATTCAGCGCTGTGCACCGGCCCTTTCTTCATGGCAACCACTGCTCGGCATGCCTCTTTCATATCGTCGAAATAGAGCATTGCGCTGGCCGAATGCTTGTAAAGGTGTCCGGTAGCCATCGTGACCTCCGACATAAAGCCGAGCGTACCCTCAGAGCCTACCATAAGGTGGGCAATAATGTCGAACGGGTCGTCAAACTGCACAAACGGCAACACATTAAGCCCGGTTACATTCTTTATCGAATATTTGTACCTAATTCGGTCGGTAAGGCGCTTGTCGGCGCGAATGGTGTCGCGTATCTGCTTTATACGCTCGATAAACCACGGACGGTTGCTTTCAAAATTGGCGCGGCTGCGAGGATCGGCAGTGTCGAGCACCAGACCGTCCGACATAACTATTCGCATCGACAGCAATTGCTTATCGCTGTTGGCGTGCGTGCCACAGTTCATGCCCGAGGCATTGTTGATAACTATGCCACCCACCATCGCCGACTTTTTCGAAGCCGGGTCGGGGGTGAAGATTCTTCCATACGGACGAAGAATTTCATTAACGCGCTCGCCAATGATACCGGGCTGCAAGGTTATCGACGATGCATCGTCGGACACTTTATAGTTTTCCCAATGCTTTCCGGCAACAATGATTATGGAATCGCTTATCGATTGGCCTGATAGGCTTGTGCCGGCAGCACGGAATGTTACAGGCAAATCGAATTTGCTGGCAATGGCAAGCAATGCCGACACCTCACCCTCCGATTCCGAACGGATGACAATCTGGGGAATCATTCGGTAGAAACCGGCATCAGTGCCCCAGGCAAGGCGACGTAGCTCGTCGGTGTAGACCCGATCGCGGCCTACCAGCTTTATCGCCTCGTTAAGAAACACTTCGTATAATCTTTTGTCCGCATTCATAACTTTTTACCTATCTATATAGATAATATTTCTTTGATTTTGCAATAAAGGCATCGGCATCCTTGTTCCAATAGTCGATAATGTCGGCCACTTGGTAGTGCTTCGACATCATTTTGCGTATCTTGTCGGTGCCGCACACCTTGTCGAACATATTGAAACGGTCCTTGAATGCCTCGTCGAATGCCAAATGGTCGGGATACATCTTTGCCAGCACCTCAATGGCATAGAACTGGATGAGCGTGAGATTGCAATCAACAGCATCGGTGATATACACCTGAACGCCCTGAATATTGGTCCCCTTGCAGTTACCATAGAAAGGCTTAACATATATCGGGCGGAAAACCACACCTTTCAGGTTAAGGTCGTTCATGGCCTTCGAGAATTTCTGGGCATCAATCCACTCCTGGCAAAAGAGCTGGAATGGCAAAGTGTAGCCAACACCGATGTGCAGGTATGGAGTCTCGCCGATAATACCGGTTGCTGCATAGTAACATGAATGAACAGCCTGAGGCACATGCGGCGAGGGAAGGATCCACGGCATGCCGGTTTGCTCAAACGACATATATCGATGCCACCCTTCCATAGGAATGACGGTAAGGTTACACTTTACACCTCCTTTAAGTAGACCTTCTTCGTTGAGATACTGTGCAAGCTCGCCGGGAGTCAAGCCGTAGAGATAGGGAATGGCATAATTGCTGACAAACGAGAAAAATCCGTCCTCCACCAGACAGCCCTCAACCTTGTTTCCACCAAGAGGATTCGGACGGTCGAGCACCATGAATTCCTTGCCGTTTTCGGCACAAGCTTCCATACACACGCCCATCGAGCTGATGAATGTGTAGGAGCGACATCCATTGTCCTGAATGTCATACACCAGCACATCTATGTCCTTCAGCATTTCGGCCGATGGCCGGCGGTTCTTTCCGTAGAGCGAATACACCTTCACTCCGGTAGCAAAATCAACGGAATTGTCCACCTTGTCGCCGGCATACACATCGCCGCGCACACCATGTTCGGGGGCATACAGCGCAACCAGTTCAACATCGGCTGCCTCGTGGAGAATGTCGACAGTGCTCTTGAGCTTGTTATCGACACCGGTGGGATTGGTAAGCAATCCCACGCGCTTGCCCCTGAGCTGCTCGAAGCCTCCGTCGCGAAGCACCTCGATGCCCGGCTTTACCTGCGCAATGGCACACAATGCCATCAGCACTGTCATTAGTATTGATAATATATAACGTTTCATACTCCTCACAAAATTATTTGCGTCCGTAATTCGGGTCGATAACTCGATCGACAAGGAATGTAACCACCAATGTGGCCACACAGCATGCCATTACCATCCAGAAGAAGTTAACGTAGCCTATTGCCTCCTGAATGTACCCGGCAACGAAGCCCGGCAGCATCATGCTCAACGCCATGAAGGCAGTGCAGATGGCATAGTGCGAGGTCTTGAACTCGCCTTCGGAATAATACATCATATACAGCATATAGGCTGTGAAGCCGAATCCGTAACCGAACTGCTCGATGCAAAGTGCCACAGTGATTATTGCCACATTTGTGGGCTGAGCAATGGCAAGATACACGAATGTGAGGCACGGCAACGTCATGCCGCCTGCCATCCACCAAAGTGCCTTCTTTAGCCCTACGCGCGAGGCAAACACACCTCCCACGATGCCTCCACCAAGAAGGGCAACAACGCCAAATGTGCCATACACAATACCTACCATCTCGGTGGACAGCCCAAGGCCGCCTGCAGTGGTGGGCTGGACAAGGAATGGCATGCAAAGTTTTATAAGAAATCCTTCGGGAAGGCGATAAAGAAGCATGAATGCTATTGCAAGGATGAATCCGGGCTTCTTGACAAACGATACAAACGAGTTTGCAAGCTCAACAAGGCCGGTAGCTGCCGATGCATCGCCGCTGATTCTCGGTTTGTCGTCGGCCGAGCGTGGGAGCACATACAAATGGTAAAGGGTGATGAGCAGGAATACCACTGCACTCACGCCCAAGGTAACTTGCCACGACAACGGGATGTTCTCGGTCCTATTGGCCTCGATAAATCCGGCTATGGCAACAAGCACGCCCTGGCCAAACACCGATGCAATGCGGTAGAAAGTGCTTCGTACACCTATAAACGCTGCTTGGCTGCTGGGACTGTGGGCAAGCATGTAATAACCGTCGGCGGCTATATCGTGAGTGGCCGAGGCAAATGCTGCTATGATGAACAGCACCAAAGTGAATGTGAACATGCTTATAGGTGTCTGCCCGGAAGCTATCGTTGCGACATCAGGCTTTGGCAATGTTATTGTCAATATAACCATCAGGGCGGTGAGAAGTACCTGCATACTTACTATCCACCAACGCTTTGTCTTTACCACGTCAACTATCGGTCCCCACAGCCCTTTAAGAAACCAGGGGAAATAGAGCAAAGTGGTGAAAAACGACATATCGCCGTTGGGCACGCCCATCTTGGTGAACATCATCACTGAGATATTATTAACTACAAAATAAGGTACACCTTCGGCAAAATAAAGCGTGGGCACCCACCACCAGGGATTTTTCTGTTCTGTGTTACTCATGATTATACAATTTTTTTATTTCGGCATCAACAAAGTAATGCATAAGGATTTCTCGATAGCTGTAGCCTTTGGCCCCCATTACGGCAGCACCAATCTGGCACAACCCCACCCCATGGCCCCATCCGGCTCCATGAAGCGTAAAGCGGAGATTGCCATTTTCGTCGGCACTGCGCTCAACTACGAAAGCCGAACTGTAGAGATGCGACGGCGACAACGTACGGCGAATCTCAAGTTCTTTGCCTATTGTCATTGTGCGCTTGTCGCCAACAATCTTCAGGCGAATCAAGCGGCCCGACACGCCACGCTCCATCGGCACAAGGTCGATGATATTGCCGAAATCGATACCTGAACGACGGCGCACCAGCTCAGACAATTCGTTTTGGCTATATTCCACTTTCCAACGGTAGAAGTTGGTGGTCTCCTGGTCGTAATTGTTTAGCACCTGCAACAGTATGGAAGCGTCGGTTGTGTTACAAAAAGCCTCGGGCGACGAAAGAATCCACTCCCGGGCATTCTCCTCGACGGTTAGGTCGGGGAAGACGTTTTCAGCTGGGCTGTCGCTCCGCGGCTCAAGATAATTATGATGCACCGGTTCCCAGCAGGCCTCGAACTGTTCGAGTACGCCTCCACAACACTTAGAGAAACGTGCATCGCAGAGCGCATCGCCATACATAAGCACCTCGCCGCAGGTTTCGTCAACAGCCTTTCGCACAACCGGAGTGGAAGCCCTGGTAATGCCTTGATAACGCTGACAATGGTCGTCGGCACACACATCGAAGTTCACATGGTCTTCACGGTCATACCAGCGGAGTATTTCATCGTCGGTTACCGTAGCCGACACATATTTATCGGCCGACTGCGCAAGGCGACGAGTCTTATCGATTTGAGCCAGCAGCCAGCTGCGCGAAATCACAGCGTGAGCCTTCAGCAGATTCTCAGAGGCCGTTGCACTCATTTCCGACGAAATCACACTCACAAGATATTCCTCTACCGAGAGAATATTGACAGTGGTGACACATCCGTTTTCAACAATAAGATGCAATGCACCGCGGAAACGCTGGTTTTCCTTCCGTTGCCAATGGAAATTCACACCAATGGTAACATTGTGGAGCTCAAAACTTGCCGATGCCGAATCAACTGGCTCAAACAGCACATCGGCATACGATTCGCCGTTCCAAAGTATCATGCCATCGGCCACCGACACTTCGTGACGGCCACTGACAATGGTGTCGCCGCAACGGTAATCGCCGCTGAATGCAAACACCACTTGCGGTTCACTCATTATACCTACCTTTATCAAGGGTACATTCATCTGCTTATTCTTTTTACAATTTTATCAATCTGTGATTCATCGAAGCAAACTTCTCCAAGAATCGTTTCGATGTCGGCAGCCGTGATTCGCTCGAAATCATCGGCTATCGGCATTATCATCAGCCCTGCCACATCAACCGAAGCCGGACTTATTAGCATCTGCTGCCTGCCACCGGCATAGTAGCAACTCGGACGGTGACAACGACGTGGGACCACCAGTATCTGCCATTGCAAAGCCTTGTGCCAACACAGGATGTTAACCTTCGGCTCTGTTTCATCCTCAGCAACCGGCAATGCAGCCAGCAATTCGTCGAACAGCCGTACCGCCTGCGAGCTATCTGTCGCAGCAATGAGAAATGCGCTGAAAGGCAATCCACCGACAACGCACATTTCCGAACCCGTAGTTCTTGCCAGCGGATGCACTGCATAATCAGTTATATCGGCTTCGCGAGGCATTGCACCCGACTGCGCCACCTGAAAATGCATATGGTCGGGCGCTGAGGCACCACAGCAAGGGCCATTATAGAACACCGTATATCCATCAAGAGCCTTGGCAATTGCAAGCATGTCGGCAATCCGGCCACTGATGGCCTGCGGCACGTGACAATGTGACGAAACAGTGAAATGCCGGCTGAAAATCGGATACGGATTCACCCTTAGCGAGTACTTTCCTCCGATTTCAAGACTAATCTGCTCTTCAGGGCTATTGTCGTCGCAAAGGAAGCATCGGCGCGCGCTTATTGTCCGGGCATCGACCTTGGCGCTGCTCGATACGATTCGCGCAGGATTGAACTGCAACCGGTATGGCACTCCAGCCACCGCTACGTCGCGCCACCGGGCCAGGCCAAGTGCCGAGTAACGCTCGGCCACTTCCGGCCATTGGCTCAGCTGGCGATCGAAAAATGTTTCGACCTCGTTCCTGCGCAATCTGTTCATTGTCACTTCTTCGCCTTGTTCATGGCCACACGTGCCATAAGTTCCCAAGTGCGGATACGGTCCTTATATGTATTGTTGCGGTTCATCTTCTCCACATCGAGGGCAGCGTCGCTGTTGTCGTCCCAACGGCGGCAGAGATATACCGATTTATAAACACGTCCAATCTGATAGATGCGCGACATGTTGAGGCCCAACGCATAATCCTCGCCATAATTCACTGCCGGCAGCTTCACCTCGCGCAGCACCGGAGTGTAGAACGCACGTGGAGCTCCAAGGCCATTAATGCGCAATGCGTTGTTGCGGCCATTTTCGGGAGTCCATTCACGGTGGTCAACCAAGCCAGGAGGCAAGATGTTGCGGTTGATGTCGGTGAGAGTGTACGAGCCCACCACCATTGCACAGTTCTGCTCGTAGAATGCGTTGACCATCGTGGTCAAGGTGTTCTCATCCTCATATACGTCGTCGCTGTCGAGCTGAACGCAGAACTTACCGGCCTGCGAATGGTGTGCAGCCAGATTCCAGCATGCGCCCACACCGATATCGCCCACAATCATGTGGATTACCTGCGGATTGTTGCCGTATCGTTCCTTTATGATTTCTGTGGTGCGGTCGGTTGAACAGTTGTCAACGACAATAACGTTAAACTTAAAATCGCACTTCTGCATCAATGCGCTGTCGATAGCGTCGGCAATGGTGCGTTCGCGGGTGCGCACCGGAATCACTACAGTAGCCTCAACGGGGAATTCTTCGTCGCTGAACTCAATGTGCTTGAATTCAGGGGCAAGATATCCGCCAATTTCCTTCAAGTGTTCAGTACAAGCCTGCTCCATTTCAATCTGGCGGCCACGGTTCTTGGGATCGACATAGTCAAACATCTTTTCGCCACTCTTGCGGGTGTCGAGCTCGATGTCGCTGTAAAGAAACTCGTTGATGTGGGTGAGCTGAGCGAATTGCGACAGCTTCAGGCGAAGGTCGTACAATCCGGCATGCTTATAGTCGGATTTCATTGCATCAGCGGCTTTCTTCAGGCATTTCGAGCAGAAAAGGAGCACAGAGCCAAAGTCGAAATCGTCGCGAAGGCTACCGAACTGGTAATCGATAACCGGAGCCTTGGTGCTGGTGGGCAAGCCCTCCTCGCTGTAGTGGTCGCCGTTGTAATGGTCGGCATACACCATACCGCTCATAGTATCGGAAGCAATCTTCACCATGCGCTCAAGAGCAAACGGGCCGAAGCGCAGCATGTTGTATTTTGTATAGAGCAAAGCAAAGTCGGCATCGGCTGCAGCAGCAATTTTCTTTATTGTAGCACTGCTGTAAAGCGAATCGATGGCTATTTCCTCGCATCCTTCAATCGAGCCCTCCGATTCGGGAGTCTTTAGAAGGAACACTTTGGCGCACACGGCGTTCTGGCGCAATTCGTTAACGGTGTCAGTTGCTTGTTCGGCATTTTCGAACGGAATGAAGCAATTAATCTTTTTCATGATTGTATTGTTGTATTATGTTATTATTTTCCGGTAAAGAAAGTGAGTATCTGCAACATCAATGTGGCCCGTTCAGTATCGGAGCCGATGGTTTCAAACGGGAAGCCGAGCACACAGGTGCGATAATTGCCACGATTCGATACTATTCCGGCCACAAGATTGTTTTCACTGTAGCGCATAAATGTCGATCCGTTGCTGTCGGATGGATAAAGCGAATCGGGCGACTCGGCGGCATATACATCGCCGTTGAGCTCACTTGCAAAGGTATAGGCAGAGGGCACAAGCTCGCGGTACTCGGTTGGCACAGAATATGCCCGTCCCTCAACGGTAGCCTGTCCTACGCGCCATTTATATCCGAGTACATTTTCGGCAAATGCCACGTCGGCTGAATCGGCATTCTTGTTGTCCCATAGGTCGGTGGCAACATAACAGCCTGATACAAACACGTTGCCTCCATTGGCAGTATATGCTGAAATGGCATCCTGCAACGGTTTGGTGAACGCCTTGAAGCGGTTAGCCACAGCACCACGACCAACTATGGTCTCCTTCTGCTTGCCCATTATCACATCAAGATGTGAATATCCGTCGAATGCCACAGCTCCATCCTCTACCGCCTTCACACTTGACGACACAAACGAGTATCCGGCGGCCATGATGGCTGCCCCGTGAACTGCCGGGTAATCGAAGCTGTTTCCGGCTATCACTTTTGTCTCATAGTTGGCGCGACAAGCACCGAAACCGGCTGCATCATCGTCCATCCATGGGATGTCGCGGCGGAACTCAAACTGGTTACCGATGAAGTTGATGTCATTGATATATGGCACGCCATGGTCGCGCACATCGTAGAAACCGGCAATCTCGCCCGAATCGAACCAGTCGGGAGCACACACGCGAGTGAAGGCATTTACCACCATCACATCACCTTTTGAAGCTGCGGCAATACCAAGCGACAATGATTCCGACGGGAAACTCATACCGCCATCGTTAACCGCCACAATACGGTAGCTGTGCACCTTATTGTCGGCAATTACTACATCATGCTCCGGCTCTTCAACCTCTGCCACACGCGAGAAATCGGCGTCGCCAATGCGCTCATACACATAATAACGGCGGGCTTCGGCACGGTCGCAAAGTGTATCGGTAGTAGGTTTCCACGACAGATGGAACTTATTGTCCGACATCTTTGCAATGGCAAACGAATTTACGGGAAGCGGCTGTATTGCATAGTCGCGACCTTGCTGCTCGGCAATGAACTGCACCATTCCTTTGTATATTGCACGACTTACGGTGAAACGGAATGTTGGGTCGAGACCATATTTCATGTCGGCAAAATTCTGATGCGAGAGCAGCTCAAGCAGCATAGCCGGTACTTCGGGCACACGCGCCTCGTAGTACGATTTGTCCCACATGCCGCGGCGCATCCACTCAGGCTCGAACTGGGCACGCACATCGTTCACAATGTTAGTGAGCACCAGGTCGGTATACCGGCGCGATGCCAGACGCTCAACGCCATTGGCATACTTCTTGAAATTGTCGCTGAAATATATGCCGAGAGTTCCTATGATGCTGTCGTTCATGGTGGTTCCGGCATCGGTGTGGAATGCGAAGGATAGGTCGACAGGAATTCCGAGACCTTTCTCCTTTGGTAACACTTCCGAACCTCCGGCAAGATAGTTCACCCAAGTGCCTCGGCAACGATAATCGTCGGTGTAGTCATTCACATTTTCCGAGGGCGAATAAATCGAGTCGGGAACTCCGGCCCATTGCAACCAGTAGCGTGCGCCTTCAGTGAATCGCGGATAGTTGCTTATCTGATACTGATAGTCGATATCCTTTGCGGGCTTTGCGTCGTCCGCCGGCTTTACTATTCGTGCAATGTTGCCGTATCCGCCACCAATCTTCACGGCATCGGCAGTGACAATACCTTTGCCGTTATGCGAGATGTTGCTGAGCTCAACCACCGGCTTTTCCGGTGTGCCCTTTGCAAACTTGAAATGTCCGAGGTAAATCCATGTGCCGCCACCCATCTTCTGGTTGACTGTAAATCGGTCGACGCCCCCAAGGTGGTTTATCGTATATACTGCATCCTCAACGCTTTCGGGCAACGATTTATATGACACATACACTGCATATTCACCGGTTTCGGGGAAATCAGCACTCCACGATGCAGTAGATGCTTCGCCAGCCTTATGTGTGGCTTTAACCTGTCGGAAAGTGCCTTCGGTGAATGGATTCTGGTTAATTTCGTACTGTTGACGGTTGTAGGCAAATCCATAGCCTTTGCCATTGCTCCACGATTCCTTGCCCTTGGTTTCGCTATAGGTGCCACGAGCCAGGCCTCCATCGTTATCGGCAATGAGTTCAACGGTGTTTACGTCGCGCTCACGCGGACACATAACGTATGCACCGGCATTCTGGAGCATAGGCATCAGGAAAGGTAACACATAACTTTGGGTGTAAAGGTCCTCAACGGTGTGGAACAGTCGTGCACGCTGCCATTCCCATCGGTTGAGTTTAGGCTCGAAATACCAACCGTGGCTTTGCCACATTGCAATGATGCTTCCGTCGAGACCGTCGGTAAAAGCCTGTGGCTGGTCGAGATGTGTTATGAAGCGTTCATGCTGCTTTCTGTGGTGCTTCACCGAATAGAGATACTTGCTGATGTCGGTCTTACCTATCAGCACATCCACGTGATAACTGCTGAAACGTTCTCCCACAAGTCCGGATATGTCCTTCTTCATCTGGTCGACAGTTTCGGCTGTGAATGGAACATCGGCATATGCCGAATTTAACGTCACCACTATGCGTTTATGCTTGGCGTCGACCTTCACTCCCTTCACATTCACCTCACCAATTCCCATATGTTCAGGCACTGTCTGCCTTACTATGTTCTGCACGAGCGAATCGAGAACTGCCTGTTTGGCCGATACCGAAAACATTGCCGGCGCACTGAATGCCAGCAGTATTGCCATTTTCCTGATTATTCTTGAAAGCATCTTTATTCCTTTTATTTGTGGATCATGCCATATCTAACTACAGCATGGTTAAACTATACAAATATAATATAAACATTTTTATTAATGGCACAAACAAAAGGCCCAAATTCAACAGGTTTACATATTTTAATGTTCAACTACATATTTTAGAAAATAGCAATTTGCCGATGCCAAGGACGAATGGCTCCGGAGCAGATAAAGATACTATAATTTGGGAAGGAGCCGGTAATCAGTCGTCGCGATGATAGTCGAGCAATCCGGGCATTGAGTTGCGCACTATCTTGTTGATTTCAACACCGAATTCGGCAGCAATACCCTTCAGGATATCGGCATATGTGTATGCCACAAGGCCCACGAAGGCAATAGGCTCGTTTTGATAATCATATTGCACGATGTTGCGGTTGAAGAAAGCACGGATGTTGCGTGTGATAAGGTCAACCACATAATCGTTGTCGAGATGCTTTGCGAGGAAAAAGGAATAGGTGCTGAGCGAACGGTTTGGGAACGGCTGGGTGTACACCACATTCATTATTGCATCGGGATTAATGCCAAAGCGGGCATAGAAATCTTCCTTCAGTTCCACCGGTGCTATATTCTTCAGACAATCGCTCACAAACATTTTCCCGAGCTGTGCGCCACTGCCTTCATCACCAAGAATGAAGCCTGCCGAACGTACGCTCTTGACAATCTGGCTACCATCGTAGAGACATGAATTCGACCCGGTGCCAAGAATGCAGGCGATTCCGCGGTCACGCACAAGCAAGCCACGGGCAGCGCCCAACAAATCGCTCTCCACGGTTGCCGGCGTCTTGAACTGCGCTATCAGCGATGCCTCCATTATCTTGCGCTTGTCGAGATTCGCGCATCCCGCACCATAGAAATAGATATGCGACCAGCGACGCTTGAAAAATGCATCGGGAATTTCAAGACGTATGGAGTGACTTATATCGCGGCGCGACTGAAAATAAGGGTTTAGGCCTTGGGTGAAAGCGTGCTCCACTATGGTATCGCCATCCACGAGTGCCCACTCGGTACGTGTCGAGCTGCTGTCTGCAATTATCTTCATCGTATTAATCTCTCTATCAGGTTAACAGTTAATCAAGCGAATAGCCCTACGGCTCATCGCCAAGGCAAATTGGGTAATTGTTAGCCGTACATGTTCCGGTTAAGGGCAAAGATAGTGCAAATCGAGTGCAGAAACAAAAGAAACGTAGTTTATTTTGTTTTTGCCGAGTTCTGCCTGTCTAATGAAAGACCTCGTTGAAAAAGATTTGCCGTCCTATCGATTCGACTCGACAGAACGGCAAACCATGTAATTAATGCAATAAGGTTAGTAAACCACCTTTCGGCTCACGCCATTTGCTTGCAACACATACACGCCACGGCAAGGGAGCACAAACGTGTGGCCGGCAGAGCGTAGTTCCACTCCATTTATGCAATACAATCGGACATCGTCGGCGTCAACTGTCAGCACATTGCCGTTGAGGCGATAGTGGATATTGCTTTGTGCCGGAATCTGTGCCACTGAAGCTTCTCCGGTTGTGGCAAACGAAATCTCGTTGGAATACGGGGTCTTAATATTGTTTGAGAATGCCTGTATGGAATAATAGTAAGTGGTGCCACTATCAAGACCGTCGACAGTAGCCGATGTCGCATCACCGGGCACACTGACACGCTTTACGAGATGAGCTACAGGACCTTCGGCATCGAGTTGGTGAGAGCCGAACGACTCGGCATAATCCTTATCCAATACATTCCATTCCGAGGGATAGAATTTGTCGTGCGGCATATAGATCGACGGCTTGCGGTAATAGGTTTTGTCAGTGCCCCAGTTAGGTTCGATGCGAGGATTGATGTCGTCGCTCTGATATCCTATTACATCGATAAGGTTGTCGTCAGGGTCGAAGAGACCGATGGCATCGTTGCCGGTGAAAGTAACGATGTTGGCATATCCACCGTTCGAATAGCCGATGAGTTCATCGGCAATATCGCGCAAGGCGCTGTACTGAGCATTTGCAATTGTGAATGTTGCACCATCGGCAATCACGGCATCGTCGGCAAAAGCATATTCGTTTTTGGTGAGGCCGCCGGCACCATCAAGTTCGAGGCGCATCTTATATCCTTTGAGCGAAATATCGCTGCCGGTGCCGTTGAATATCTCAATTGCACGGTTGTTGGATGTCCCCTCAATGTATTTTGTAATCATCAGATTGGTTGCCTTGAGCGGTTCTGTGCTCTTGGTGTAAACATCCAGGTTAAAGCTGTCGATACCGGCAAGAGGAGTCCAACAGCACACAGCGCTGTTATCGGCGACCTCAGTGGCATCGACACACTCGGGAGCATACACTTTTGCCTGCCCGTTGAGAATGAGTGTGCGCTGCACATTTCCCGACTTTATTATGTAGGTGTTGTCCTTAATGCCGGCATTCAGCGGAGCGAATGTGATGTCGACCCAGCCCCCGAGCTTTGCATCCCAGTCGACATCTTTCTCTATTACGAAATTCGAGTTGCCAACGGGCTCAATCACGATATCGTCGGCGAGATTCTCACCACTGATAACCAGACCGCGGCACTCGCTGTCTTCGCCAGCCATCAAGTTATCGAAATGGTGATAGCTTGCAGTAAGAGTGATTTGCGGCACCTGAGCATCATCAACTTTCTCGAACACTTCCACGTCGGCAAGGAAGAAACGCGACGGAAGTGTAGCATCCTTGACTGCTGAGAAGGTGATTTTCGAACCTGAGGGTACATTTGTGAAGGTGATTTCCTTTCGGTCATTACTGCGGTCTGAAATGGATTGGGTACTGCCGAAGTCGAGAGTTTGCAACGAATTGGCATCACCGGCTATCTGGACATTTATTTTTGTGCAGTCAGCAGTAGTGCCGGTGTTCCATGTCTGGGCGCGAAAACAAACTTTCACCTCAGCAGCTGTCTCAGTCGAGAATGTGATGGCTGGAGTGGTGATGGTGCCGAGCTTGGTCTTCGAGCTGAGCTTCACGGCACGCTCGCTTGGATAGGCGTTCTGCGATGTCCAACCGTCGTGGTCAGCATTGTCGGCGCTGACAAAATAAAGTGACTCGGAAAAATATCCGCCTTGCTCGATTTCGCTGCGACAATTGGCAAATGTCTCATTAAACACACTCACATATTGCTGTGCCGAAGCTGTAGCAACAATGAAAAGCGACAAAAGAACACTAAGTAAAGAATGATTCATAATTTAAATAAGATTTGGATTGATTAAAATAAAAAACTACGGATTTCACATCAATAATGTGAGTGAAATCCGTAGGTATGCAAAAACACTTCGAATTATACGAATTGTGCGGCCGATTCAACAAGCCATGCATAGATGCAGCTTGCGAGACCGATGAGAATGATGCCAAGCACACATACAAAGATGGCAATGCGCTCGCTCACATGGCTCTTGAATGCAGCTATTGGCTGGTCGTTGGGGTTGATAAACATTGCCTTCACCACAAGCAGATAGTAGTAAAGCGAAACAATAGTGTTAATCAACGCAATGAGCACCAGCACATACAATGCAACCGAACCGCTCTGCAATGCCGAGCTGAAGATGAAGAACTTGCTAAAGAATCCGGCAAACGGTGGAATACCTGCCAACGAGAACATTGCAAGTGTCATGGCAAACGACAATTTCGGGTTAGTTTGATATAATCCGTTGTAATCGTCCATCGATACTTTTCCGCTGTTCATCTCCACTGCCTGGATTACACCGAAAGCAGCGAGGTTCGAGAAGATGTAGATAAGCACATAGAGCATCAACGATGCCAAGCCGAGTTCGGAGCAGGCAACCACACCAAGCATGATGTAACCGGCCTGGGAAATCGATGAGAAGGCAAGGAATCGCTTCAGGTTTTTCTGACGTATTGCAAACAGGTTACCAAGTGTAATGGTGAGGATAATCAGAGCATAGAGCATCCATTCCCATGCTGTTTCATAAACACATCCAAACACCTGGGTGAGGATTGCAAAGAATGCAAAAGCTGCAGCACCCTTCGAAATTACCGACAGGTACGAGGTAACAGCTGTTGGTGCACCTTGATATACGTCGGCTGTCCAAAGATGGAACGGAACGAGCGAAAGCTTGAAGCCTACGCCTGCCACCACGAATGCTAAGGCAATAATCAACAGAGGGCTCATTGAGGCCGACACTGCAAAGAAGAGGTCGTCGAAATAAAGCGAACCGCCAATACCGTAGACAAACGAGAGGCCGAGCATGAATATGGCCGACGAGAAGATGGCTGTGAACATATACTTGACGGCTGCCTCATGGCTCTCGTAATGGTTCTTGTCGAATGCCACCAATGCTGCCAATGGCAACGAAGCGGTTTCGAGACCAATGACAAACAGCAGGAAGTGACGTGCCGATATCATGAAGTCCATACCGAAAAGGGTGATGAGCAACAGTGTGTAGAACTCACCACGGCGCACACTCACAAATTCAGAATTTGCCCACTTGGCCGATTGGATGAGAACTATCAGCGCTCCTATGTTAAGTATAACCTTTATAGCAAAAGTTGCTTGATTCGACTCATACATTCCACTGAATGCACTGCCGGTGACAACGTTAAGGCTGGTTGCTACAGTATAGATTCCAAATGCCACACATGCAAACAGGGGCAGATAGCGCTGGGTAGTCTTTGGCATAAACAAGTCATAGAGAAATACCAGCAAGACTACTGCCAACAGCCCTAATTCTTGAGGCATCATTAAAAATTGAGAATAATCCATATTTCAATAATTGTTTTACTGTTCAATACTAAATTACTGTGGCAATACTTGTACGATTGTCAAGAAACTCTCGCGGATGATGTTGCTGAAGAAGTTAGGGAAGCAACCGATGGCGGCAACACACACGATGAGTGTAATCACCGACAA
>JBJEKE010000129.1:0-3850 GCA_051878475.1 Muribaculaceae bacterium
GTGCTCTCGAAGATATGGCAGTAACACGCCTTTATACCACGGACCGAATTTATCGTGCTTTGGTTAAGATGAATGAACTCGACGACCGTCTTAGAGAATGGTTCTTGGCAGGTTACGACCAACCGAATAACGTGGTAACATGTGTGGGCTATGATAAAGACATTCGTCCTTGTGCAATGAGCAAGATAAAGCCATCGAAAGTGGTTACTATATCTGAGCAAAAACGTTTCTTGCCTATTGGTATGAATACAGGAAGCAAGAGAGAAATTAGCAAGATTGTATCAACTCTAGATGATTTGATTACATGTGCTCCCGAATATGCCAATCAAGATGCTGACGGTTTCTTTGAAATGGATATCGAAAGGGCAATGAAGATCCTTGACCATGTTGAAAGCTCTTACCGATATGAGGACTCAAGAGATCCCCATAAAGGCGATTTGAAAGAAGCGGCATCAATCCTATATTATTGTGCAACTAAATCTAATGGTAAAATATGGGCTATGCACCGAACCAATCGTAATATATCGAGAATCAGAACAAATGGCGCTTGGATTGATGCACCTGACGATGGTCGCACCGATACTGCACCTTCGCGTGCAAAGGCGACTGACCGACCAGTTCTGATGCTTCTGCGCCAAAACGGTGATAAAAAACAGCTTCAAATTGGAGTTAAAAACGATGGTTCTCCTGAATATATGAATATTGGCTGGAACAATGCTGCATTTTATTGGCCCGTAGTTATGACACAAGCAAATATCGACAAAATGCTGTTCGCTGCCAACCAAAAGGCAAAAGAACAAGTTATGCCTGTTGACCTATCTTATTTAACTCAAGGAATTGAAAATGAAAAGATCATAAACCTTACATTTCAAGGCGATATAAACCGATTTGGAAATGTAGGCGAGGAGTACAAACTTGAAGACGCTCCGATTGAAACCCGTAGTATTAGAGACACGACTGCATCAAAATATCTTGTAAAAGGCTCAGATGGATATGCCATTAGCCAAGGTACCATTATTGACTCCAAAAAATGGGCTGGCGTGTATACATACAATAATGGAAATTTCCCATTTGTGCTTCGCGACTATAAATATATGGTTCTAAGAGCTGGCCAAACTAACAACCCAACAGTAATGTTATTGGAACTATTTGCAACCAATACATGGGAAGTGTACAGCACTCAAGAATTCGATAATGATGGATACCTTGTTGATTTCCAAGACAATAGCATTAAGCTCATATCTACCACAGATGTAATAACCGATTATGAAGGAAATGAATCTGAATACTTAAACGAAAACATTTGTCAATGGGTAATAGTTTACAAAATCAAGAAGGTATTAAGACTGCATAATCCAGTACAATTAGAAGATTCAGCAACGGATTAGTAGATATCATCATTGAACAAAAAGTGAATGCGTGCGCTCACTTTCCATAATATCTAAAGGGAGGACTCGGCTTTGGCCGAGCCTCCCTCAGTTGTTGCTCGTTGTTACGGGATTATACTATGCCTTGTCCCATCATTGCGTGGGCCACTTTCATGAAGCCGGCAATGTTGGCGCCCTTCATATAGTTGATGTAGCCGTCAGGCTCTGTACCGTATTTTACGCACTGGTGATGGATATCGTTCATGATGCCATGGAGCTTTTCGTCGACTTCGGCTTCCGACCATGAAAGATGCATTGCATTCTGGCTCATTTCGAGGCCTGAGGTAGCAACACCACCGGCATTAACTGCCTTGCCAGGTCCGTACATCACCTTGGCTGCGATGAAGGTGTCGATTGCTTCGGGTGTGCAGCCCATGTTTGATACTTCGCCCACACACATCACATTGTTCTTCACGAGGTTTTCGGCATCTTCCTTGCCAACTTCGTTCTGAGTGGCGCACGGCATGGCGATGTCAACCTTAACTTCCCACGGACGACGTCCGGGATAGAATGTAGCGTTGGGATAGCGTTCGGCATATGGAGCTACAATGTCCTCGCCCGATGCACGGAGTTCGAGCATATAGTCGATTTTCTCGCCTGAAATGCCGTCGGGATCGTAAACATAACCATCAGGGCCAGAGATGGTTACCACTTTTGCACCAAGCTGGGTTGCCTTTGTTGCAGCACCCCAAGCCACGTTACCAAAGCCTGAGATGGCCACTGTCTTGCCTGCAAATGTCTCGCCCTTGGTGCGAAGCATATTCTCAACAAAGTAACATGCACCGAAACCAGTAGCCTCTGGACGAATCTTCGAGCCGCCGAATTCAAGGCCTTTTCCGGTGAATGTGCCAGTGTGCTCGTTCTGAAGTTTCTTGTACATGCCAAACATATATCCCACTTCGCGGCCGCCTACGCCGATATCGCCTGCAGGCACATCGCGGTCAGGTCCGAGGTTCTTCCAAAGTTCGAGGATGAATGCCTGGCAGAAGCGCATGATTTCGCGGTCGGACTTGCCACGTGGGCTGAAGTCGGAGCCACCCTTACCGCCACCCATTGGCAATGTGGTGAGAGCATTCTTGAATGTCTGCTCAAATCCGAGGAACTTAAGGATTGAGAGGTTAACCGAAGCGTGGAAACGGATACCACCCTTGTAGGGGCCAATGGCGTTGTTAAACTGTACGCGATAACCGATGTTGGTCTGCACTTCACCCTTATCGTCAATCCAGGTTACACGGAAAGTAAAGATTCTATCGGGCTCAACCATACGTTCGATAATCTTGTTTTTCTCGAACTCAGGATGCTGGTTATATACATCTTGAACTGAAAGCAACACTTCTTTCACAGCTTGCAAATACTCCTTCTCGCCGGGGTGTTTTGCTTCAAGGTCACGGAGAATTTCGTTAACGTTCATCGTTTTATAGATTTAATAGTTACTTGTTAGTGTATGGCAAATTGCCACAATATTATTAAAAAATTAGTTTATTCATATATTTTCATCATATCAAACCGCATCACAATATGCAATCTAATAGCAAATTGCCACAATTGGTTACCGATATAATGATAATGCAAATATAGGAGATTTTTGGATATCACACATTTTTTATCGGCAAAATTTACAAAAAAATCGAAAAAAAGCAACATTAATCAGCCACATAGTGATAGGCCAGCCGTGGAGTGCCGTTGTGGGTGTAGATGATGCCGCAATAAGCGAATCCGAACTTGAGCAAGATGTGCTGCATTATGTGGTTGTCGGCATGGGTGTCGGCACGAAGGTCAAGGCCATGGGCGGCAGCCCAACGGAGGCATTCCATAGCCATACCGACCTCTATGCCTGCCGATGCCAGACGATGGATGGTAGCATATGGGCGCGAGTTGAGCCATCGGCCATTTTCGATGATGGCATAGGTAGGGTCATCTCCCTCGATAAAGCAGAAAGTGGCAAGCAAGCGGCCGTCGGTGCCTGCGCACACATAGGCGTGGCGAGCCTCAATGTCGCGCATAGCCACCTCGGCCGACGGATAGCCATCGACCCACTGATTGGGATTGCCCGTCGATACCATAAAGGCGCGTGCCAGGGCGAACATATCCATCATGGCCGGCAAATCGGCCATCTCGGCATGACGTATAACCATTGTCATATATATTATATATGTAAAGTTAAGCAATATTTATTTCCTTAGCCATATATTGCAGACATTAACTGCTTGATTGGCATAAAAATGCTATCTTTGCATAAGATAGGCAGCACTCGACAGATTATAAAAGTTAAATTTTAGTTAAACCCTACGGTTGATTGCAACGAACAGGCACATGACCGAGTCAAATAATTATAGCAAAGGCAAAACAGAGTGATACAATACCAATAATATTCATTAAAAACAATAATTCAAATTATGAGACGACTAAGCATTACATTAATG
>JBJEKE010000130.1:0-3848 GCA_051878475.1 Muribaculaceae bacterium
GAGAAACACGGAAAGTGTAGCGGTTGAGCTTCTCGCTCAAGGTGTTCGCTCTCTCGGAAACTATTGGTTCAATACTGAATTTCATCTGTAAGTCCTCCTATTATATTTGGTTAATAACAGCAACGCTGCTTTCGGTCAGCACCACAGCCTTGTTGTTAAGGATGGTGTAAGTGTTGACGTCAGAAGCAGTTATAATATTTGCGCCCTCTACATTGCGAGCCGACAAATATACGTTTTTATTTTGGTCTGCTAAAACCAAAAGAATCTTCTTGCCTTCTAATTTAAGATTTTTAGTAAAGTTTACGAATTCTTTAGTTTTAGGAGCCTCGAAAGTGAAGTCCTCTACTACTACGATCTCGTTGTCCTGAGCCTTGAAAGTGAGAGCTGAGCGACGTGCGAGGGCCTTCAGTTTCTTGTTGAGCTTGAAGCGATAGTCGCGAGGACGTGGACCGAATACGCGGCCACCACCTACGAGCACTGGCGAGTTGATGTCGCCGATACGTGCACCGCCGCCACCTTTCTGCTTGTGCAGCTTGCGGGTTGAGCCCGACACTTCACTTCTTTCCTTTGACTTGTGTGTACCCTGACGCTGGTTGGCGAGGTACTGTTTTACATCGAGATAAACGGCATGCTCGTTAGGGTTTTCGATAGCGAACACTTCATCGTTAAGCGTTACCTTTCTCCCGGTGTCTTCACCTTTTATGTTATATACTGCGAGTTCCATTTATTTCTCAATTAAAACGATTGAACCTTTACATCCCGGAACCGATCCCTTGATAAGAAGGAGATTGTGTTCGGGCATTACTTTAAGAATCTGAAGATTTTGAACGGTTACCTGTTCGTTACCCATCTGGCCGGCCATGCGCATGCCTTTGAATACCTTTGCAGGATAAGAACATGCACCGATCGAACCCGGCTTGCGGGTACGGTTGTGCTGACCGTGAGTAGTCTGGCCTACACCGCCGAAGCCGTGACGCTTTACTACACCCTGGTAGCCTTTACCTTTCGATGTTCCAATTACGTCAACAAATTCGGCGCCTTCGAAGATGTCTACGCTGATCACGTCGCCCAATTTGTATTCGCCTTCAAATCCTTTGAACTCGGCCAAGTGTCGCTTGGGTGTTACACCTGCCTTGGCAAAATGGCCCATTTCAGGCTTTGTAGTGTGCTTCTCCTTCTTGTCTTCGAAGCCCAGCTGCAATGCTTGATAACCGTCATTTTCCAAAGTCTTTACCTGAGTAACTACACAAGGACCAACTTCGATAACAGTGCACGGTACATTCTTACCGTCGGCACTGAAAACGGATGTCATTCCGATTTTTTTTCCTAATAATCCTGGCATTTCTCTAAAATTTTAATTTCTACGTTCACTAATTAGTTTTAAGCTTTGATTTCTACATCAACTCCACTGGGAAGTTCGAGGCGCATGAGAGCGTCGATAGTCTTGGCAGTTGAGCTGTAGATGTCGATAAGACGTTTGAAAGACGACAACTGGAATTGTTCACGCGACTTCTTGTTTACGAAAGTCGAACGGTTGACTGTGAAAATTCTCTTGTGTGTAGGCAGCGGAATTGGGCCGCTTACTATGGCACCAGTGGCTTTCACTGTCTTTACAATCGTCTCAGCTGACTTGTCAACCAAGTTGTGATCGTAAGATTTTAATTTAATTCTAATTTTTTGGCTCATATTGTTTAAAGATAAATTTATTTCAAAAGATCAACTCTACCTTCACATTCGGTAAGAACCTGCTTGGCTATCGATGTGCCTACCTCGGCATAGTGCGAGAACGACATTGTTGATGTTGCACGGCCCGAAGTGATGGTACGCAATGCTGTAACGTAACCGAACATCTCCGCCAACGGAGCCTTGGCCTTTACAACGCGGGCACCGCTGCGGCTTGTTTCCATGCCTTCAACCTGGCCACGACGCTTGTTGAGGTCGCTGATTACATCGCCCATGCTCTCTTCTGGAGTTACAACTTCAATCTTCATGATTGGCTCCAGAAGCACCGGACCGGCCTTTTCGCTGGCCTTCTTGAAGGCCTGGATGGCACAGAGTTCGAACGAAAGCTGGTCGGAGTCAACCGGGTGGAACGAACCGTCGAGCAGTGTAACCTTGAGGTTCTCAACAGGGAAGCCGGCAAGAACACCGTTCTTCATAGCTGTCTGGAAACCTTTCTGTACCGAAGGAATGAATTCCTTGGGCACATTACCGCCCTTAACCTCGTCGACAAACTGGAGTCCGCCTTCAAAGTCTTCGTCGGTAGGTTCTACACGTACAATGATATCGGCAAACTTACCACGACCACCGGTCTGCTTCTTGAACACTTCGCGAAGTTCAACCGGCTTAGTGATAGCTTCCTTGTAAGTAACTTGAGGACGACCCTGGTTACATTCAACCTTGAACTCGCGACGCAGACGGTCGATGATAATGTCGAGGTGAAGCTCACCCATACCGCTGATAACGGTTTGGCCAGTCTCTTCGTTGGTCTGTACACGGAAAGTCGGGTCTTCTTCGGCAAGTTTCTGCAAACCTACGCCGAGCTTGTCGAGGTCCTTCTGAGTCTTTGGCTCTACAGCGATACCGATAACCGGGTCGGGGAAGTCAATCGACTCGAGTACAATAGGAGCATCTTCGGCGCAAAGGGTATCACCTGTACGGATGTCCTTGAAACCTACACCTGCACCGATGTCACCACAACCGATAACCTCCATAGGGTTCTGCTTGTTGGAGTGCATCTGGAACAGACGCGAGATACGTTCCTTCTTGCCCGAACGGGTATTAAGAACGTAGCTGCCGGCCTCGATCGAACCGGAATAAACGCGGAAGAAGCACAGACGGCCTACATAAGGGTCGGTGGCAATCTTAAATGCGAGTGCACACATAGGCTCTTCGAACAACGGCTTGCGAGCCACTTTCTCGTCGGTGTTGCCAACTGCATGACCTACAACCTCAGGAGTGTCCTCAGGAGAAGGAAGATATGCACAAACTGAGTCGAGCAGACACTGAACGCCCTTGTTCTTGAACGAGCTACCGCAAATCATCGGCACGATTTCCATCTTGAGCGTAGCGTTGCGGATAGCGCTGCGGATTTCGTCCTCGGTGATGGTTGACGGGTCGTCGAAGTATTTCTCCATCAACGCCTCATCAAACTCGGCAATGTTCTCGAGCATCTTGTCGCGCCATTCAGCAGCCTCGTCGGCAAGCGATGCCGGGATTTCCTCGGCTGAATACTCAGCGCCCATTGTTTCATCGTGCCAGTAGAGGGCCTTCATGGTGATAAGGTCAACCACGCCCTTGAAGGTTTCTTCTGCACCGATAGGGATTTGGATTGGACAAGGATTTGCACCGAGAACTTCCTTAAGCTGGCGAACCACCTCGAAGAAGTTGGCACCCGAACGGTCCATCTTGTTCACGTAACCGATACGGGGAACATTGTATTTGTCGGCCTGACGCCATACTGTTTCCGACTGTGGCTCAACACCACCAACGGCACAGAATGTGGCAACGGCACCATCAAGGATACGCAGCGAACGCTCAACCTCTACGGTGAAATCCACGTGCCCAGGGGTGTCGATAAGGTTTATCTTATACTTGTTGTCGCGATATTTCCAGAATGCTGTTGTTGCAGCAGAAGTAATTGTAATACCACGTTCCTGTTCCTGTTCCATCCAGTCCATTGTGGCAGCGCCATCGTGAACCTCACCGATTTTGTGAGTAAGACCGGTGTAGAAAAGGATACGTTCAGAAGTAGTGGTCTTACCGGCGTCGATGTGCGCCATAATACCAATGTTTCTGGTAAATCTCAGCTGTTCGTCTTTATTTATAGCCATTGTCTGAATTATTTA
>JBJEKE010000131.1:0-15991 GCA_051878475.1 Muribaculaceae bacterium
CACTTCCTCCCCGAACTTCACTTCAACCTCAACCTCGGTTATCAGGTATCGAAGAACGAAGCATTGAGCACCACAGCCGAGAACTCAGTTCAAGCATGGAGCAACAACAGCCTTATCAAGATGGGCGCTTACGGTGCCGGCACATACTACAAATGGTATGAACTCCAACGCAACACCCTTCTCGATTTCTATATCAACTATCGCAAAGAATTTGAAGCTATCAAGTCTAACGTAGATGCAACAGTAGGTTACTCTTGGCAACGCTTCTCTTATCTCGGCCATAGCAACACCTACCTCGGAACTCTCGGTTTCAACAACTACACTTATGCCGACGGCGCATACAACCTCGTTCGCAACGAAGGCGCTGCCGTAGGTTCCGATGGTCAATCTTGGAACGTAGGCGATCCTGTCCTCAACGCTCCTATGAGCCGCTGGAGCAATCCTCTCCAACTCATCTCATTCTTCGGTCGTTTGAACTACACATTCGACAACACTTACCTCCTCACCTTCACACTCCGCGACGATGCTACATCTCGCTTCCACAAAGACAACCGCTGGGGTCTCTTCCCCTCTGCAGCCTTCGCCTGGAACATCGCTGAAGAGAAGTTCATCAAGGAGAACGACAACACCCCCATCTCCAGCTTGAAGCTGCGCCTCGGTTGGGGCCGCACCGGTCAGCAGGACATCGGCAGCACTTGCAACTATCTGCCTCTCTATCAGTACTCTCAGGCCGGTTCGTACTATCCTGTTGTCGACACCAACGGCAACGTCGTGTATGCACAGACCCTCTACCTCATGGGTTATAACCCCGACCTCAAATGGGAGGAAACTACCACCTGGAACGCCGGCTTCGACTTCGGTTTCCTCAACAACCGTATCACTGCAAGCCTCGACTACTATTTCCGCAAGACAAAAGACCTCTTGAGCTACGTGCCCATCGCCGTCGGTTCTTCTACCGTGAATATGCTCAACAAGAACATCGGTTCGCTCGAAAACCAAGGTGTTGAATTCTCTATCAACGCTCGTCCGGTGGTTACAAAGGACTTCACCTGGACCGTTAACTACAACATCGCCTGGAACCGCAACCGTATCACCGAACTCAACGACAACGCCGCCGTTATCAACGTGGGCGGTATCTCGGGCGGTACCGGTAACACCGTTCAGGCTCACAAGGTGGGATATCCCGCTTTCTCTTACCTGCTCTACGAACAGGTGTACGACGAAAACGGCCTGCCTATTGAGGGCGAATTCGTCGACCAGGACGGTAACGGCGAAATCAACGAAGGCGATAAGGTGATACGTCACAGCAAAGACCCGAAAATTACCATGACTTTCGGAACCACTTTCAACTGGAAGAACTGGGACTTCGGATTCAACCTCCGTGCCAACATCGGTAACTACGTGTACAACGATGCGCTCTCCACTCACACTACTCTGAGCGACACCTACAAGAACACTAACCTTACCAACCTCATCCGCAACAACTTCTACTTCGAAGGCGGCGGCTCGCACAACAACTACATGAGCGACTACTGGCTGCGCAACGCCAGCTTCGTTCGTTGCGACAACATCACTCTCGGTTACACTTGGAACAACCTGCTCAACGACCAGCTCCGTCTACGCCTCTACGGCGCCGTGCAGAACCCGTTCGTATTCACAAAATACAACGGCCTCGACCCGGAAGTGGAATCGGGTATCGACAACAGCGTGTATCCGCGTCCTATCACCGTTTCGTTCGGTCTTGTTGCTACTTTCTAATCTAAATCTTTTTTATATCAGGAAATTATGAAGAAATTTATATATAAATCACTTATAGCCCTCGGCGCTCTCGTGCTCTCTACTGCCACTTCTTGCGTCGGCGACTTGGATCTGGAACCGAACGACCCGAACTCTACCGGCCAGATCGCTGATTCTGAGGCTTTGCTCGGTATCCTGAACAAATGCTACTCTTGCCTCGCTGTTTCCGGTCAAGGTGGCCCTAACGGCGCTTCCGACGTCGACGGTCTCGACGGCGGTACAGGCCAATACACACGTGCCTGGTTCATGATGAACGAATTCACTACCGACGAATCAAAGTGGATTTGGAAGGATGTAGGCGTGGCTGAACTTAACACTAACTCTTGGGACGCCAGCACCGCTACCATTTACGGTACTTATTCGCGTTTCTACGTTCATATCGCTATCTGTAACGACTTCCTCAAGAACGCCGGCGACAGCGAAGATGCTCAGCTGATGAAGCTCGAAGCTCGCACGCTCCGCGCTCTCAGCTACTTCAATGCTATCGATATCTTCGGTAACGCCTCTTTCATCGACGAAAACGCCGAAGTGGGCGCTAACCCTGTGCAGAAAACTCGCCGCGAACTCTACGACTGGCTCACCGCCGAACTCGAGGACATCGTGGCTCAGTTCAAGGCTAAGAACAGCCGCGTTAACTACGGACGCGTGGGTATCGACGGCGCCGAAGCTCTTCTGGCTCGCCTTTACCTCAATGCAAAGGTTTACACCGATGGCGCTGTTGACGGTTACTCCAAGTGTGCCGAACACTGCGAAAACATCATCGCCCGTCATCAGGGCGGCGGTTTCGAAGGCTCGGGCCTTGCTAACCACTATCTCTACCTATTCTGCGGAAACAACGAAGAATATATGCCGGGTGGCAGCAACTCTGCCGAAAACGAAATCCTCTGGGGTATCCCTTACGACTCTGAATTCGTTCAGCCTTACGGTGGCACTATGTTCCTCATCGCTGCCGCTATCAAGAACATGGACCGCACCGAACCTACCGATCCTTACATGAGCATGCTCGACTACGGTATCTCCTCGCAATGGGGATGTATGCACGCCACTGCATCATTCGCCGACAAGTTCGCCACCGACGACCCGTCGAACGACGTTCGCTGGTCGATGTGGTGCCGCGAAGCCAACGGTTTCAAGAAGGAGAACACCAGCTTCAGCGAATTCACCGACGGATACGGAATCATCAAGTTCACCAACCTCAAGAAGGGTACAAACGGCGAATGGAGCCCCGAAAACGGTGGTATCTACGACCCAACCGGCACTAAGGCTGCTGTTACCACTTCGTTCCCCAACACCGACCTCGCTCTTTTCCGCCTGGCCGACGTTTATCTGATGTATGCCGAATGTAATGTGGTTGGACACGTGGGCGATGCCTCGAAGGCTCTCACTTATGCCAACTATATCCGTCACCGCGCCGGCGTGAAGGAATGGGAAGCCAAGGATCTCACCGCCGACAACATCCTCGACGAGCGCGCTCGCGAACTCTACTGGGAATGCTGCCGTCGTACCGACCTTATCCGTTTCGGTAAATATGCCAGCGGCTCTTACGTGTGGGCTTTCAAGGGAAATGTTGATGCCGGTGCCGCTTTCAGCGAACATCGCAACCTGTTCCCTATCCCTACTAACGTTCTCTCGGCTCAACCCGAATTCCAGCAAAACCCGGGTTATTAATGAATTATACATCCATTTAATCTGAACAACGATGAATAAGAAATTCAATATACTATTCATGGCTTTCTTGATGGGAGTTCTGGCTCTTGCCACCACTTCCTGCGAAAGCGATATGGACAACAACCCGGTGTTCCAGAAACCTACCACGTTTGTCCTTAACACCCCGAAGTACGCATCGGGCCTCTACGACCTGAAGAACACCGATGCCGTGCAGCTCACTTGCTCGCAGCCTGACTATCCTTATGCTGCCGCAACCGTTTATCACGTCGAAGTGTCGGCTTCCAGCGACTTTGCTAACCCTGTGGAGCTTACAAGCACCTACCGCCTGTGCAAAATGGACGTCAGCGCCAACGAACTCGCTATCGCCCTTAACACTGCTTACGGCGTTATCGACGAATCTACCGTTCCGGCCGAAGCCGTTAAGGCTTATGTGCGCCTGCGCGCCGAACTGCCTAACGTGGGCGACGAATCGGTTATCTACTCTAACATCATCGAACTTCCCAACGTCCTCCTTTACTACGCTCTGCCCGACGTGGTTCTCCCTGAGCAGATGTATATGATTGGCGGTTTCAACGGCTGGGATTGGGGCTCGTGCGCCAAGATGGTGGTTGCAAACGCTAACCCCGACAAGTGGTGGACTATCCGCTACATCGACGACCAAGGCTTCAAGTTCAACTGGAACAAGTCGTGGGACAATAACGAAGTGGGATTCTCAAAGATCAAGGTTGGTAACGACAAGGCTTGTGGTGGCCTTATCGACGCCGGCGGTAACATAGGCGTAGCCACTCAGGGCTGGTATATCATAGCACTCACTGTTGGTATCGAGGGCCGCGACTACACCTTCACTGTCGACGTTTTCGAACCTAACGTTTACATCTTCGGCGCAACCAACGGTGGCGTCTGGGAAAAGAACGACGCTTGGAAGTTCTCGATTCCTACCGAAAAGAATGGGGTATTCGTTTCTCCTGCTCTGGCTGCCGGCGGCGAAGTGCGCATGTGTATCAATCCTGACTGGGCCGGCCTGTCGTGGTGGCAGCTCGAATTCACTCTCAAGGGTGGCTCGACTATCTACTATCGCGAAAACGACCCAATCAACGACAACTGGGCTGGCGACAAGGGTGCCGAATACTCTATCACCGGTGCTGTCGGAACTGTGATTACTCTCGATTTCGCTAACGAATCAGGTAGCGTTAAGTAAAAATAAACAAACATCATCGGGTGCAGCGGCGTGGTGCCAAATCCGCGCCGCCGGCCCCTAATAAAAGACAGAATATGAAAAAATTTGCTATATTTTTAATGTCGATGCTTGCCCTGACATTCGTTTCGTGCGAAGACATCGATTTCGAAGAAGGCAAGCCGCAAACCAACCCGCAGGAGCCTCTGATGTCGTTCGACGGCCTCTCTGTGGGCCTCGGCGATAACCTTGGCGCTGCACTCGACCTGTCAACTCTCAGCGCAGAGTCGTTCAACGCTGTCAAGACCGTTCAGACTCCGGCTCTCACCGAAGGCCAGACTGTTGAATACGTGGCCTACGTCAGCAGCGATGAGAACTTCTCTAACGCTCAGCCGGTGAGCGTTGTCGATGGCAACGTCGACAAGGCTAAAGTCAACAGCCTGTTCCGTGAATTCTATGGCCGCTCGCCTAAGGCTCGCGACCTCTATTTCCGTTTCGCTGCTTTCATAGCCGAAGGCAAATCGTGGACTCGAATCGGAACCAAGGACACTTACTTCGCTGCCACAAAGGTATCGGTTACTCCTATCCCTGAATCGTTCACTATCGAATCGGCCTACTACCTAATCGGTGGAATGCAAGGTTGGAGCTGGGACGCCCTCATCAAGTTCGACCACTCTGATGCCGACGTTTACGACGATCCGGAATTCACCGTTACCTTCAAGTGCGATGCCGACTGCTATTGGAAGATTGTTCCGCAATCGGCCGTTGAAAGCGGTCTCACCTGGGACAACACTAACATTATCGGTGTCGTTACCGATGGCGATTCCTCTATGGAAGGTAAACTCATCGATTCGGGCGCTAACGCTGCCAAGATTGCTGAAGCCGGCACTTATGTTCTCACTATCAACATGATGGACAACACCTACAAGCTCGTTAAGAAACTCGAACCATCGCAAATCTACGTTATCGGTACTCCTAACGGTTGGAACATCAACGGCGGCGACGTTCCGTTGAACAAGACCACCGGCGCAGTTTACGCCGGAACAGTGTCGCTCAATGCCGGCCAGAACATGTTCCGCTTCTATGCCGCTCTCGGCGATTGGGAATCGAACTCCTACGGCTCGCAGGTTAACGACTCGCCTATCAACTGCACCGACCAGCTCGTCGACGGCAACTTCTCAGGCTCAATCGTTGCCGGTAAGGGTAGCTTCGAATTCAACCTCGACGCTGCCGGCGAATACAACTTCACCGTTGACCTCGATGCCATGACATTCAAAATGGAACTCGTTCCCGATGACCCATCGAAGTGGACCTACCTCTACGTTGTCGGTAACCTCAACGGCTGGAACACCGCCGCTACTGCTACCGAAGGCCAGATGGTGTGCAAGAACGGCTCTAACATCTACACCGGCACTTTCGACTTCCCCGACAGTGGCGACGGCAAGAGCTACTTCCGTTTCTTCACCGAACTCAACGGCACTTGGGACAAATCAGTTCAGGTTGGCTCGGGCAACGACGGCAATGTTGACCTCGAATTCGAGGACGGCATGGCAATGGCTGTTGCCGAAGCTCAAACCGACGGCTGCTTCGTTGTTCCCGCCGGCAAGTACACAGTTACCGCCGACCTCAACGAAATGATTATCACCGTAAGTCAAGCCGAATAACATCCGGCATCACTTCATAAGCGGGCTGTGGGTATTCCCACAGCCCGCTCTGTATTTCACCCCAATCCAGAGCACCGCAAAATTACAACCAAAAACACCCGTCCAATGGCGAAAACCGTCACACAACTGCGCGCTGTAGGCGCAATGCCCATATAGCCAAGGGCAACGCCCTAGGTTCCATCCAACGACGCCCTCTCCCTTCCACAACGTATTTCGATGGCATCGATGGCCATTGAAATACGCCGTTAACGCCAGCAAAAGGACGATACCAACCAAAGGGCTTCTTGCCTCTTCGAGGCAAGCGGCCATTGAGCTTCGGGAGGGCGGGCGGTTGTGGCGGTTTTCGCACAAAAAACGCCTCACTGTAGGCTATCTTTGTCTTCCGGTCAGTTGCCGGCTCCGCGCCCTGGCAAAATTTTCCACTGGAAAAAATAACAATATGAATAAACTTTTTTGTATCTTACGGTTCTAATAATCAGAAACAACGATAACGCAATGGCCGACAAAAACATCGACGACAAGATAATATCTCTTCTGCGCCAGCAATCTACCGTCAACGAGGGCTTCTCCCTGTTGATGCGCACATACGGCGACAAGATTTATTGGCACATCCGTCGCATTGTTGTCAGCCACGACGATGCCGAGGACGTGATGCAGGAAACTTCTATCAACATTTTCCGCTATTTCCCTAAATTCAAGGGCGAGAGCGCCCTTTCTACCTGGATTTACCGCATCGCCACCAATGAGGCTATCCGTTGGCTTCAGCGTCAAGCCGGATTGTTCCGTTCGGTCGATGCTCTCGGCATTGAACTCGCCGACCGTATCACCGCCGAAAACGGCATCGATGCACATTCTGTTGAGGTCCTATTCCAGAAGGCACTCCTAACCCTTCCAACGCAGCAACGCATAGCTTTCAACATGCGATACTACGACGAGATGCCTTACGAGGAAATTGCAAAGGTTACAGGCAAGAACGTCAACACCCTGAAGGCCAACTATCATTTCGCTGTCGATAAAATTAAAAACTATATAAAGGAGAATTCATTATGAACGATTTCAATAACATTGGCCGCCGAATGCCATTTATCGAGGGCAAAGACTACGTCGACCGTCTCATCGACCGTTGTGCCGCCTCTGCTCCGGCCGAGGCAGCCCGCCGCAACGCTCGCGCTTCGGTACTCCGCCGAGCCATAATCTCGGTGTCGGCTGCCGCCGCCTGTTTTGCCGCTGTAATATGCTCCGGTTCGCTCTTCGACAAGGCTGCTCAGCCTGCTTTTGCCGACGCCACTCCTATCGACGAGCTACTGGCCACCATGTCGGCCGAACAGCTCGAAGCCCTCGACCAATACTACGTTGAAGTACCTGAATACTAACTGTTTAATATTTAATCAATTCAATTCATCACGTTATGCGTAAATTATTTCTATCTCTATGCTTCATACTCCTCGGATTGGCAGCCGTCTCGGCTCAGCCCAAATTCACCGATGAGCAGCGTGAGCAATTCTTCAATTCACGCGTAAAAATGATTCAGGACGAGCTCAAGCTCTCCGACGAACAAACCGAACAGATGTCGCCAATCTACAAAAAATACCTCGAGAAAGTGCGCTCTGTAAAGTTCCCTAAGCATCCCGGAAAAGAGGGGTTCAAAAGCTCCGACGAGGCATGTAACCACACTTGCCAGATGCTCGACTGCAAGAAGAGCATCATCGATGCGCAAAAACAGCTTGTCAAGGACCTCCGTAGCGTCCTCAATCCCGATCAATTGTCGCGTTTCCTCGGCGCCGAGGGCAAAATCCACGAGAAAATCCGTCATCAGCTCGACCGCGAGCGAAACAAGGTGATAGGCGACCCCGCAAAGCGCAAAATGCGCCGCGAGCAGCTCCGTAAGGAAACATCAATGAAGTGCGACAGTTTCCGCAAAAGCACTCTGGCTCTTAGGGAACAGCGCATAAAGGCCAAATCCGACAGCCTCAAATCTCGCTTCAAGGGCCGCGAGAAGGAGATGCGTGCCAAGCGCGACAGCATTCGCAACCTCACCAGCGCTGTCCGCGTGAATCCCTGACCACTATAACAGAGTCTTTCCTATATTCAGAACCCAAATTCAAGACTCTACATATATAAGCGAAGCGGCTGCATCCTATAGGAATTGCAGCCGCTTTTAGTTGTATGGTCAGGTTTTGGTTTATTTTACTTCCCATACATCGCCGCTGAGTATCAGCTCGCGAAGCGATGAGAAACCTTTCTTCTTTTTCACCTCTTCCACTTGATGAGCCACCTCCTGGTCGTACACCGGTGCCTCGACATCGCGAATCACGCCAATGGCAAGCGGCAACGTGTGGCCGTCCATCATGGCAAGCTGCTGATGCAGGAAGTTCTCGCGGCAATGAGCGTCGTGAACCAGCACATCATCGATGCTGTAGCCGTCCTTACCAAGCTCGACGGCCTTCAGCCCGAAGCCGTCCTGCACGAGGCCCTTGTTCAGCTCCTTGCCAAACAACATCTTCTCGCCGTGAACAAGGTGGATGGTGCGCTCGGCACGCGTCTCCTTGTCGGTGATGTAGCTGTGAATGCCGTTGTTGAATATCACGCAGTTCTGAAGCAATTCAACCACCGATGCACCTTCGTGGCGGGCGGCGGCTACCATCACTTCCTGCGATATCTTCAGCTCAATGTCGATGCTGCGGGCAAAGAAGTTGCCGCGGGCGCCAAACACCAGCTCTGCCGGGATAAACGGGTCCTCGGTGGTGCCGTAGGGCGACGATTTCGACACGAAGCCGCGGTCGCTTGTCGGCGAGTACTGTCCCTTGGTGAGTCCGTATATCTTGTTGTTCAGAAGCAGCATGTTGATGTTCACGTTACGGCGTACAGCATGGATAAAGTGGTTACCGCCGATAGCCAGGCCATCGCCGTCGCCCGATATCTGCCACACTGTCATCTGTGGGTTGGCCACCTTGAAGCCGGTGGCAATGGCTGCCGCACGGCCGTGGATGGTGTGGAAGCCGTAGGTGTTCATGTAGTAAGGCAGACGCGAGCTACATCCGATGCCCGATATCACTGCCGTGTTGTGCGGTGCTACACCCACTTCGGCCATTGCCTTGTGAAGGGTGGCGAGGATGGCATGGTCGCCGCATCCCGGACACCATCTTACGTATTGGTCGCTCTTATAGTCGGCTGCTGTATATTTCTTTTGCTCTTCCATCACTTTTCCTCCATGATTTTTGTTACACCTTCTACTATTTCGTTAACTGAGAATGGCTGGCCTTCAACCTTGTTGATACGGCGTATGTTGATGCCGGGATGCTTGGCCTGCAGATAGTCGGCAAATTGGCCGGTGTTAAGCTCGGCCACCACCACCTTGCTGTAGTGCGACAGCACTTCGGCGGTGTTGGCGGGCAATGGACGGATGTAGCGGAAGTGGGCCAGCGCCACCTTCTTGCCGGCGGCGTTCATCTCGCTCACTGCGGTGTACAGGTGCCCGAATGTACCGCCCCAGCCTATCACCAGCGTGTCGGCGTCCTTGTCGCCGAACACTTCGAGCTGCGGTATGTCGTTGGCAATGTTGGCAATTTTTTCGGCGCGAAGTGCCACCATCTTGGCGTGGTTGGCAGGATCGGTCGATATGGCGCTGGTGTTGCAGTCCTTTTCAAGGCCTCCGAGGCGATGGGTGAACCCTTCGGTGCCCGGCACGGCTATGTAGCGTACCTTGGTCTTTTCATCGCGCATATATGGGCGCCAGCCGGCGTCCTTCATCTCGGCGGTTACGTAGTGAGGTCGGATTTCGGGATATTCCGATGCTTCGGGTATGCGCCATGCCGTTGAGCCGTTGGCTATGAAGGCGTCGGTGAGCAGAATTACCGGTGTGGTGTGCTCCACGGCTATGCGTGCAGCTTCAAATGCCATGTCGAAGCAGTCGGCCGGCGAAGCAGCGGCTACTACTGCCAGCGGCGATTCGCCGTTACGGCCGTAGAGGGCCTGCAGAAGGTCGGTCTGCTCGGTTTTGGTGGGAAGGCCGGTCGATGGTCCACCGCGCTGTACGTCGATTACCACCAGCGGCAACTCAGCCATAACGGCAAGGCCTATGCCCTCGCTCTTCAATGCCAGACCCGGACCCGATGTGCTTGTCACTGCCAGGTTGCCGGCAAACGAGGCTCCGATGGCCGAGCACACGCCGGCTATCTCGTCCTCCATCTGGCAAGCCTTAACGCCAAGGTCCTTGCGCTTGGCAAGCTCGTGCAGAATGTCGGTGGCCGGTGTGATAGGGTAACTGCCCAGGAACAGCGGCATGCCCGATTTCTCTGATGCCATAATCAAGCCCCACGCAGTGGCGGTGTTGCCGTTTACGTCGGTGTAGTGGCCGGGCTTGATGTCGTCGGTTTCAATGCGGTAGGTCGATACCGAGGCATGTATGTTGTGGCCGTAGTCATATCCGGCGTTTATAACCTTGGCATTAGCCTCGTAGACAGCCGGTTTCTTGGCAAATTTGTTCTTCAGATAGTGCAGCGCCGATTCCACCGGACGGTCGAAGAGCCAGCAGATAAAGCCCAGCGCAAACATGTTCTTGCACTTCATTATCGACTTCAGGTCCATCCCTGAGTCGGCAAGGGCATTTTTTACCATCGATGAGATAGGCACCTCAACCACTTGGGCTTTCAGCCCGATTTCGGTGTAGGGGTCGTCGGTGGTGTAGAGGGCTTTGTCGAGGTCGGCTTTGCGGAAGCTGTCGATGTCGACGATTGCCACTCCGTTAGGTTTCAAAAACTTGGCGTGCTGCTTCAGTGCGGCCGGATTCATAGCCACGAGCACATCGGCCAGGTCGCCGGGAGTGTGTACTCCATGGCCTACACTTACTTGAAAGCCCGACACACCGCTCAGTGTGCCTTGTGGTGCGCGGATTTCGGCCGGATAGTCGGGAAAAGTGGAGATTTGGTCGCCCACCTGTGCCGATACATTCGAGAAGATGTTACCGGCAAGTTGCATTCCATCACCGGAGTCGCCAGAGAATCGTACTACCACTTTTTCAAGTGCTATAACATTCGATTTTTCTAACATAAAACCTGATTGTTTTATTTTCCTTTCGGAACGGATTTAATTGATTTGGATATTTATCGCAATTTATTAATCTCAAAACTACTAATTATCAGCAAAGGTAAGCAAAAGCTTAACATCTGCAATTTTTTTCGACTTTTTTATTTTATTTGCCGTTTTTTTTTGCTTGCGGCTCGCCGAGGGTGCCTCTAATGCGCTGAAGATTGGCACTTTATGGCCCTGGAGTTAGTTTGGCGGCTTGCCGCTCACACAAGCCTCAATCGAGGCTGCCACGCGCTTGCGACGTATATCGGCCATATATGCCTCGGCGCAGTAAGCCAGTGCCATGGCTCGGGTGATGAGTATGTCGTCGTGCATGCCATCCTTGGCGCCAAAGGCTCCGCGAGGCTTGCGTTCATAGGCCAGGGCTTCGTCGATGGCCATTGCGTCGCGCTCGGTGTAGGCACGGTCGCGAACCATCCCTATCAGGTTGTTCACTATGAGGGTCTTGGTGGCTCGGTTGGTGTGGAAACCGGGCTTGCCGTCGGGCCTACGGTACAGGTTGCGATAGTGCCGCTCCAGCTCGTGAAGTATAAACTCGCCGTGGTCGCCTTCGGTGCGGTCGCTCTCCAAGGTGTTGCTCTCTATTATCAGCAGTGCATCGGCATACCAGCGTGCCACCCTGGCTGCCATCCATGCCAGTATGTCGTGGTCAACGTGGCCGCGCCACTGCGCCACCAATTCAGGCCGGGCGGGGTTCAGACGGTCGAAAACGGCTATCACCGAAAAGTCGCTGGCATCGCTGCGGCCGCCTATGTCGACCGCCACTATGTAGCGGTTCTTCAGCTCAACGGTAGTGTCGGGATATTTCCACACAAACAGCTGCCCGTCGTCGCGAGGCTCGAAGTGTATCTTCTCGAGCGATTCGGGGCCCTTAGGCTCGGCTCCGACCAGTTCACCTATGGCTATAGGCCGGCAGCACCGCTCGCGAAGATCCTTCAGCGCTTCCTCGTCGAACACACTCGTCTCGGTGGCGGAAAATGCCTCGGCTGCGTCGCTCGGATACTCCGCCATCATTGACTTCGGGCTCTCGTACTCCATCCGCCGATGATGATACCAGTTTATCTGCTCCAGAGTGAGACGGTGCTCGTTCCATATGCGCAACTCGTAGTCGTCGAGGCTCTCCCACAGTGCTTTAGCATCGCCAACCGGCAGCACGTGGTACTCTATCTCGAACCAAGCTACAAACACCGGCTCTTTGTCCGACTTCCCGGCGCACGCATTCACCCATTCGCGGTTAAAGTAGCCGCCGGTGCCGTTGGCAGTGCTTTCAAGCACCACCATCGTCATCGGGAGCAAAGCTACCGACGCACATATCGACCGTATCACCTCCCCGGCTCCGTTGTTGCCGCGCTCGCTCCAAAACGCTACCTCCGACAGGTGCGCCATGGCTATGTCGTTGCCTCGGGCCGCATTCACAGTGCGTGCGCTCGCCAACAGTATCGTGCAGTCGCGCCCGTTGACATTGTAGAGCGAACGGCTCCCCCCGACGCTCTTCAGCCCGCGGCGAGCGGCATCATCCCAATACTCGTCGGGGTAGTGCTGGAGCGTCATCTCATAGTGTCGCTTCATCACCGTCGCCGTATCGCGGTTCTGCGCACACACCAGACTGTTCCAGTATCGCTTGTGAACCATCTGAAACCACTGCATATAGGTCTCTATCAGCGTCGAGCACCCCCACTGGCGCGCCTTCAGCACTATCATCCGTATCGGCGCATCGGCATGGCGCATCGCCTCCAGACGCTCTACCACCTTACGCTGACCGCCGTTTAGGTCGAACGCTATGGCTCCGCATCCCATCTTGTCCTGTATGACCACACACCGGTGGCACCAGAACTCAAAGTCGTGCTCAAAACGCAGTCGCACAAGCGCATCCTCATCCATATCAGTCGAGAAACGGACATCATCGACCATCGTCACCGGCAGCCACAGCACACCCATGCCCGGGATTAGCGTCTTCCGACGCTCCCCGGCGCAGCCACGGCCGGTCTCAGCGTCGACACCATGCCCACGCTCGCCGCCACGGCGACGGCTTTCAGCCACCACAGCCCCGATGTCAAGAGCACGAAGGTCATCAACACTCATTTCGCTAAAATCTTTCATAGCATTACATTTAAGTTAAGACACATACCATCTGTGTAAGTTAATAAATCAAAGCCGAGCAGCCCGCCCGCCAGGACAATTTGCTATTGGCCAGGGCAACGAGGGCATCACAGCAACCGGTGCCACCCAACCGCAAGGTGGAGCCAGCCCGCAAGGGCTATTTGCCTCGGAGAGGCAACCCCTTATCTGACCCCACACTAGCGAGCTCTGACGGAGCGAGTCTGTGTGGGGAAGCAGCACAGAGCCAAGCAGCCCGACAGGCTGCCCGAATTGCAACGCCACAAAATTACTACCAAACCCACCCGCCGAATTGCGAAAACCGCCACAACCGCAACCAGCCCGAAGCGCAATGTTGCTATTGGCTAGGGTAACCGAATACACGAACGGCGCGCTGAAGGCGCAATGCCCATATAGCCCGGGGCAACGCCCTGGGTTCACGTCATCGCCCCACCTCTCCTTCCCAACGAATATCGATGACCTCGATGGTCATCGATATTCGCCGTTAACCACCACCGAGGGGAATACAATGGCGCAGCCTACCCCAGGGCGGAGCCAGCCCGAAAGGGCTATTTGCCTCGAAGAGGCAACCCCTTACCTGACCCCACACAAGCGTCAGTCTGTGTGGGGTATCAGCCGCATGGCAGCCAAGCAGCCCGACAGGCTGCCCGATTATTCCATCGACGGTGGGGCAAGCGAAAAGCCGCGTGGCGCCAAGGCGCCGGCGGTGACGTCTGAAGGACGTGATACGGCCTGCCTTGGCAGGCTGTAAATAGCCATGGATGAAGTCCATGGAACACAATGGCGACCCTAAGGAAAGCATCTGAATGATGCTGCACTATCCGTGGATGCAATCCGCGGCTGTGGCGGGGTCGCTCCGATGGAGCGATGCCGTCTTGCGCGGCACCACCACCCTTACGGGTGGCGTGGAGCCCCCTTCGGGGAGAGCGGAAGGGCCTCCGGCCCAGTGCGTTTACCGTGGGTAAGATGGCTGTGCCATTCACCCACGGCTATTTACAGCCCGCCACGGGGCGGGCCGTTTCGCACCCTTCAGGTGCCACCGCTGGCGCTATGGCGCCACACGGTTTTGGGGATGGAGCCACCGCCAAACATTTTTTTAGATGCTGCTGGCGCTTTTAGCGCCACGCAGCATTGCCATTTTTGAGCTGCGCTATGTTTGGCGGTTGTGGCGGTTTTCGCAATGCGGCGGGTGGATTTGGTGGTAATTTTGCGGTGCTATGGTGGGCGGGCAGCCTGTCGGGCTGCTCGGCGGCCATGCGGCGCTTCCCCACACAGACTCGCCACGAGGTGGCTCGCTAGTGTGGGGTCAGGTAAGGGGTTGCCTCTTCGAGGCAAGAAGCCCTTGCGGGCTGGCTCCGCCCCTCGGTGGCGTTAACGGCGTATTTCGATGGCCATCGAAGCCATCGAAATACGTTGTGGAGGGGAGAGGGCGTCGTTGGATGGGACCTAGGGCGTTGCCCTAGGCTAAATGGGCATTGCGCTTTCAGCGCGCCGTTGGTGCCGCCGATTGCTGCAGCACCGTGGTTTGCCATTGGCTTCCTACAGCGCGCCGTGGATGCCTCCGATTGCCGGAACGCTTTGATTGCCCCTGACTATATGGGCATTGCGCCTACAGCGCGCAGTTTATGCCGCCAATTGCCGGAATGCTGTGGTTGCCCTTGGCTATATGGGCATTGCGCTTTCAGCGCACCGTTGGTTGTGGCGGGTTTTCGCAATGTGGCGTGTGGAGTTGGTGGTAATTTTGCGGTGCTTGGGGTGATGGATGTTCAGATTTACCAAATTCTTGGTCTGATTTGCTTATTTTTCCGATATAATGTATTACTTTTGCACTGAAGTTGCGAAAGTGAGCAATTTTTGGACTCTTTGGCGCGTCGGACGACGCTGCTTGCCATTGCCTACATAAGCAGCAATATATAAACCTTACACTAAACGTAATGATAAAAAAGCAACTAATTAGCCTGGCATTAGCCGGGATTAGCACCGCCACTGCGATAGCTGGCGGTCTGCTGACCAACACAAACCAGAACGCTGCGTTTTTGCGTCAGCTTAGCCAAGAGGCGGTAATCGACATCACGGGTGCTTATAAGAACCCGGCAGGTGTGGCATTCCTCAAGAAGGGTTTTCACTTGAGCCTAAACATCCAGAATGCCAAGCAGGACCGCGACATCACCACCACTTTCCCCCTGTTCAACAACAACATCTCGAATCCGAATGCCACCCACAAGTTTGATGGCAATGCCAAGGCTCCGGTGATACCGAGTTTCCAGGCAGCCTACGTTGACGACCGCTGGTCGGTTGGGGCATGTTTTGCGCTGATGGGCGGAGGCGGCAAGTGCGAGTTCGACAATGGTCTGGGTTCGTTTGAGTCGCTTTATTCAAGTCAGATTATCAGTGGGGTAAACAGTGCCCTGCAGGCAGCCGGCATGGCCGATCATCTGAGTTTTGGCGGCTATGACCTGAATGCATATATGAAGGGACGTCA
>JBJEKE010000132.1:0-3788 GCA_051878475.1 Muribaculaceae bacterium
ATGAAATCCTCTTCGTTGTCGCTGATGTATTTCAGTACTTCCGATGATGTGTGGCTTTTTGCAAAACTGTCTGGGTCCTCGCCGGGTGGAAGCAAAAGCACTTTTATGTTGATGCCTTCGGCAAGGAGCATGTCTATACCACGAAGTGCGGCCTTTATGCCGGCTGCATCGCCGTCGTATAGAATTGTGACGTCGCCGGTGAATCGATGCAGTAATCGAATTTGCCCATCAGTAAGTGAGGTCCCCGACGATGCAACAACATTTTCAATTCCCGACTGGTGCATGGAAATTACATCCATGTATCCTTCAACAAGGAAGCACTTCTTGGCTTTTACAATGGCTTGCTTTGCTTGAAAAAGGCCGTAGAGTTCATTGCTTTTTTTATATATCAGCGATTCGGGCGAGTTTACATATTTGGCCGGGTCGTGCTTTAGTGTTCGGCCTCCGAATGCTATTACCTTGCCTGCAATGTTGTGAACGGGAAACATTACCCGTCCCTTGAACCTGTCGTATCCGCCTGCACCATAGTTGCTTTTCGAGCACAATCCGGTTTCAAACAACATCTTGTCGCTGATACCTGCTTCGGTGGCTGCCCGATAGAGCGCATCTTTGCTTTCGAGCGAATAACCTAAGTAATAATCCTTGATTGATTTGTCTGACACTCCGCGTTCACGAAAATATGAAAGGCCTATTTCTTGTCCTTCGTTTGTCTCAAGAAGGTTTTTCGAGAAATGCTTTAGTGCAAAATCATTTGCATTGAGCATCGATTCGCGTTCGGTTTGTGCTTCTCGTTCTTCATCAGTGAGTTCCCGCTCCTTAACTTCAATGTGGTATTTGTTTGCAAGATATTTAAGCGCTTCGTAGTACGACATTTGTTCGTGCTCCATGATGAAGTTGACGGCGCTGCCGCCTTTACCGCAACTGAAGCATTTACATATGCCTTTTGATTTCGATACGTAGAACGACGGCGTCTTGTCGTTATGGAACGGGCATAGGCCAACATAGTTGGCTCCGCGTCGCTTAAGATTGACAAAGTCGGAGACTACGTCGACAATATCGGCGGCGTCAAGAATCTGGTCAACTGTAGCTTTATCAATCATCGGTACGGATTTTAGTCCAGACAAAATTACTGAATTATTTGATATAAAAAAAGCGAGCGGCCATAAACCGCTCGCTATATATAAGTGCTGAACAAATGACGTTATTCAGCGCTGTTGAGAATCTCCATCATCTTGATAGCAGAGTAGGGGATACGCGTACCTGGACCAAAGATGGCAGCAACGCCAGCCTTGTAGAGGAAGTCGTAGTCTTGTGCAGGAATTACACCGCCGGCAGTAATGATGATGTCCTCACGTCCAAGCTTCTTGAGTTCTTCGATAACCTGCGGGATAAGTGTCTTATGACCTGCAGCCAACGAAGAAACGCCGAGAATGTGCACGTCGTTTTCTACAGCCTGACGAGCAGCTTCTGCGGGAGTCTGGAACAATGGGCCCATATCAACGTCGAAACCACAGTCGGCATAGCCGGTAGCTACAACTTTGGCACCGCGGTCGTGACCATCCTGTCCCATCTTGGCAATCATGATACGTGGTTGACGACCTTCGCGTTTTGCGAATTCTTCTGTCATTTTACGAGCCTTGATAAAGTCGGCATCGTTCTTTGTTTCTGCTGAGTACACGCCTGAAATAGTTCTGATTACTGCTTTATATCTACCAACAATGGCCTCGCAAGCATCGGAGATTTCACCGAGAGTAGCACGGTGGCCGGCAGCAGTTACTGCGAGAGCAAGGAGGTTGCCCTTCTTAGTGCGAACACATTCGGTGATTGCTTCGAGGTCTTTCTTAACTTGTTCATTGTCACGGTGAGCCTTAAGATCTTCGAGACGTTCAACCTGCGACTTGCGAACTTCGGTGTTGTCAACTTCGAGGATATCGATTGGATCTTCGTGGTCGAGACGATATTTGTTGATACCAACGATGGTCTGAGCTCCGGAGTCGATACGTGCTTGTGTACGAGCTGACGCCTCTTCGATACGCATCTTCGGAATACCGGTTTCGATAGCTTTTGCCATACCTCCGAGTTTCTCAATTTCCTGGATGTGTTCCCAAGCGCGTTGAGCTATTTCGTTGGTAAGAGCTTCAACGTAGTAAGAACCTGCCCATGGGTCGATTTCCTTGCATATGTAAGTTTCTTCCTGGATGTAAATCTGAGTGTTACGTGCAATACGTGCCGAGAAGTCGGTAGGAAGTGCGATAGCCTCGTCGAGAGCGTTGGTGTGGAGCGACTGGGTGTGGCCCAGAGCTGCACCCATAGCTTCGATACAAGTACGGCCAACATTGTTGAACGGGTCTTGTTCAGTAAGCGACCATCCTGAAGTCTGGCAGTGAGTGCGCAGAGCAAGCGATTTCGGGTTTTTAGGATTGAATTGCTTAACAATCTTTGCCCAGAGCATACGTGCAGCACGCATCTTGGCTACTTCCATGAAGAAATTCATGCCGATTGCCCAGAAGAACGATAAGCGAGGAGCGAAAGAGTCGATATCCATACCAGCGTTAACACCGGCTCTCAGGTATTCAAGACCATCGGAGAGGGTGTAAGCCAATTCGATGTCGGCAGTTGCCCCGGCCTCCTGCATATGATAGCCTGAAATTGAGATTGAGTTGAACTTAGGCATGTTTTGCGAAGTATATTCGAATATATCGGCGATAATCTTCATTGAGAACTCCGGTGGATAGATGTATGTGTTACGCACCATGAATTCCTTAAGGATATCGTTCTGGATAGTGCCAGCCATTTCCTCGAGCTTGGCGCCTTGTTCAAGACCTGCATTGATGTAGAATGCGAGCACAGGAAGAACGGCACCATTCATTGTCATTGACACCGACATCTTGTTCAACGGAATCCCATCGAACAAAACCTTCATATCCTCGAGCGAGCAGATAGAAACACCGGCTTTACCTACGTCGCCAACTACGCGTGGATGATCAGCATCGTAACCGCGGTGTGTAGCCAAGTCGAATGCAACCGACAGACCTTTCTGTCCGGATGCGAGATTTCTGCGATAGAATGCATTCGATTCTGCTGCTGTTGAGAAACCGGCATACTGACGAATGGTCCAAGGACGGATGGCATACATGCCACTGTATGGGCCACGGAGGAATGGCGGCAGACCAGCAACATAATTGAGGTGCTCCAGACCTTCGAGGTCGCTTTTTGTATAAATTGGCTTAACAGGTATGAGTTCTGGAGTTTTCCACAATTCACCCTCTTCGATTGCTGCGTGTTTTACATTGAACGCGTCAGCAGTAATATTTATATCTTTAAAATTGGGTTTCATCTCATTATTTGTTTAAAAGTTTTGCATTGAACGCCTTGAGAGTGTCGAGGACGTTGCTTCTTACGTGGATAAACTCTGTGATACCCTCAGCTTGGAGAGCTTCGGTGCAAGCAGGTGCTCCGGCAACAACAAATTCGGCCTTGCCGTTGATGAGCTTGAATGCTTCGGGTGCATATGTTGCATATTCATCGTCGCTTGAGCAAAGAACGATTACATCGGCATTCTGTTCAAATGCAGCCTTAACACCTTCTTCAACTGTCTTGAACCCGTTGTTATCTATAATCTGATATCCTGCGCATCCAAAGAAGTTGCCTGAGAATTGTGAGCGAGCCAGACGCATTGCAAGGTTACCGATAGTGAGCATGAATACTTTCGGGCGCTTGCCGGATCTTTCTGTTTCGAGGCGGAGTGCTTCGAAATCAGATGCTGCGCGGTTGTAGTTGAGTTTTGT